>DXMX01000099.1:493-3814 GCA_019413955.1 Collinsella sp. | reverse complement strand
TCTCGAGCTGCGCCGCATCGAGCGTCTCGTCCATACGCATATATAAGTCGATGCGCGCCAGACCCGTGGCAGCGCAGAGCAGCCACTCGGCAGAAAGTCGGGGGTGTTCCTCGCCGCGCTCGGCCAGGTACTCCTTGGTCCACTCGAGACAACGCTTGATGGTCCAGATCTCGTTTGCCATGGGGTCCTCCCCTCTTAAGCGCCGGGCGGCGCGCGAATGTCGGAGCAGATTGTAAGCGAGGCCAGCGCTTGGCAAGGGACGATTGAAGGCGATTATCGAGAATCAGCCCAGAATTTTGCACCGAGCTCGCTCAAAGTGTTCATTCGCCGACGTCTAGATTTGCATTCGTCAAGCTTTTGGCAAGGTTGCCCCAAAACTAACCAATATCTAACCAAACGCTTGCCACATCGCTTGACGCGCGACGCGTCAAAAATCGCCCCACGACTTCTTGGACGATTTTTCGAGCAATATTTCCAATAGCAGATGCACACCGTTAATTGCTTTAAGCAGGTAGACAGTTTAACGGCCATCAAAGCCGATCGAACAACATCTCAAAGCAATAAGCCCAACCAAGCCGTTTAAGAACGTCCCCAATGACCACCTCTAAGGCGCCGCAGGTTGAGCATACCGCATCCGGAACAAGGCAACGCCGCAGGTAGAGAACGGACAGCGAGCGGGTCGCATTTGAGACAAGGTGACGTGAAACGAAAGGGCGCTGACCTTCTGGTCGCGCCCTTGAAGTTGAACGTCAGATTGTCCAAATGCGGCCCGCGCAGCGTCGGCTGGTCCGCCGTTCGGTAGAACGGCGGAACCTAAACTGCCTGTGCCAGCTTCTCGGCTCGCTCGGCGGCGGCGAGCGCCTCGATCACGGTGCCGAGCTGATCGCCCAGAAGGACGCCGTTGTAGGTGGAGTTGAAACCGATGCGGTGATCGGTCACGCGGTCCTGGGGCTGGTTGTAGGTACGGATCTTCTCGGAACGGTTGCCGTGGCCAATCTGGCTCTGGCGCTCGGCACCGAGCTCGGCCTGCTGCTTCTCGAGTTCCATCTCGTACAGACGGGCGCGCAGCATCTGCATGCAGACCTCGCGGTTCTGGATCTGGGAACGCTGCTCCTGCGACTGCACCACGGTGTTGGTGGGCAGGTGGGTGATGCGCACGGCGGAGTAGGTGGTGTTAACGCACTGACCGCCAGGGCCGGAGGCGCAGTAGGTGTCGATGCGCAGGTCGGACTGGTTGATCTGGACGTCGATCTCCTCGGCCTCGGGAAGTACGGCGACGGTAGCCGTGGAGGTCTGAATGCGGCCCTGGGACTCAGTCTTGGGAACGCGCTGGACGCGGTGCACGCCGGACTCGAACTTCATGACGGAGTAGACGCGGTCGCCCTCGACCTTGAACTCGATGGACTTAAAGCCACCGGCCTCGCTGGGGCTGGAATCGAGCACGGTAGTCTTCCAGCCGCGCGACTCGCAAAAGCGCTGGTACATCTTGTACAGATCGCCGGCGAAGATGGCCGCCTCGTCGCCACCGGCGGCAGAGCGGATCTCGACGATGGTGTTCTTGTCGTCGTTGGGGTCGCTCGGGATGAGCATGTACTTGATGTCTTCCTCGAGCTGGGGAAGCTTGGCCTCGTTTTCGGAGATGTCCATCTGGAGCATCTCCTTCTCATCGGCATCGGTGGTATCGTGCAGCATTTCCTTGGCAGCCTCGATGTCATCGAGCGCGCCGATGTACTCGCGCGAGGCGGCAATGAGGTCGGACTGGTGCGCGTACTCCTTGTTGAGACGCGTGAACTCCTTGATATCGGAGGCGACGGCCGGGTCGGAAAGCTTCTTCTCGAGCTCCTCGTAGGCCTTGATGATCTTTTCGAGCTTGTCGCGCATGACGGACTCCTTTATATGCGTGAAGGCGAAAATCGGCAGAATTGATGGGGCGCGGGGCGCCGCTGCGGGGGTAAGTCCAGCTAGAGCATGTCGATCTTCAGATACATGCGCATCCCTTCGCGTATGGGGTACATAGTTGCGGTCTAACCCATATATGATAGCGTGCGCAGGCAAACCTGCATATAACCCGCACGGAATCCGACAAAGGGACAGTCCCTTTGTCGGATTCTAAAGCGTATGGATCAGGGCGACGAGGAAGCGGACACCCTGGAGGTAGGCGCGGCGGGTAATGCGCTCGTTGGTGCCGTGGACGCCGCGATCGCACTCGTCATCGTCGACCACAAAGGCCGAGAAGCGAATGCACTCGGAGCAAATGCGCTGGTAGTTGGCAGCGTCGGTCGCGCCGATCACGGTCGAGGGGACAATCGCCAACGGCTCGGATGATCCGTTTTCCTCCGTCCCCTTTGGATCACGGAAATAGCGGGCGGCGATGGAGCGAACCGCCTCGAGTCCCGGTCCGCCGATGCGCGGAGACGGCGAGGGTTCGGAGCTGCCGGGACCCAGCTCCACTTCGACACGACCGGCAAGGTCCGCCCCGGCAACCGCATCACGGCAGCGCGCCACAACGTCGGCCACGCTCGTGCCCTCGAGCATGCGGAAGTTGATATTAGCCCACATATCCTGCGGCATTACGTTGGCGCCGGTGCTGCCGCCCTCGATCTGCGTGGGCGCGCAGGTGGTCGTCACGAGCGGGTAGAGCTTCTTGCTGGCGAGGCACTCGCGCACGATGGTGTCCTTGTTGGAGGCAATCTCGTCGGCCGTGTAGAGCCCCAACTCGACGAGCTGGGCGGCAAGCAAGTCGGTCACGCGCGTCGGCCACTCGATATCGCAGATTGCGGTGATGGCACGGCTGAGCACCTCGAGCGATGTGCCGCCGTAGGGGTTGGACGAATGCCCGCCCTCACTCTTCGTCTTGAGTACGATATCGGCGTAGCCCTTCTCCGCGAGGTCGGCATGCATAAGCCAGCCCTCGCCCGCGCCATACTCGGCAGCCGAAACAATACGGTAGTCACCCTCGTCGATCAGATATTCAAGTTCAACGCCACGCTCCTCGAGCACACGACCGATCGCCCCCGCGCCGTACTGCGTGGTTTCCTCGTCCTGGCCAAAGGCGAGCAGCAGGGTACGCTTGTGCTCCCAGCCGTGCGCGAGCGCATACTCAACCGCCTCGAGAATGCCTGCGACCTGGTCTTTCATATCGATGGCGCCGCGACCCCAAATGTAGGTGTCGTCCACATGTCCGCTAAAGGGGGCATGCGTCCAGTCAGCCTCGGTGCCGGGTACCACGGGAACCACGTCCATGTGGCCCATGAGCATAATGGGCTTGAGGGCAGGGTCGGAACCGCCAAGCGTCACCAATAGCGAATGGTCGATAAGCTC
>DXMX01000099.1:0-483 GCA_019413955.1 Collinsella sp. | reverse complement strand
ACCTTACCCGCCGTAAATACGTGCGGATACGCCTGCTGCATATACGCGCGCAGGTCGTCGAACGGCTGCCAGTCCACCGCCTCGGCATCCATACTCGAGATGGTCGGAAACGACAGCACGCGACCCAAGCGCTCGCACGCGCCAGCCTCGTCTATATCGGCAAAATCATCCTCATGCGCAAAAAAGCGCCAAACCTCGGCCATGGCATCCTTTCGATTGTGACGACAAGGGCCGCCCCACCGGAGCGGCCCTGCTACATAAGCGTTTGCGGTCGGTTATTTGTCCTCGAGATAACGCGAGAGGAACTCGCGGGTGCGCTGGTGTTTGGGGTTACCGAAGAGCTCCGCCGGCGCGGCGTCCTCGAGCACCACGCCCTTGTCCATAAAGACCACGCGGTCGGACACCGTGCGGGCAAAGGCCATCTCGTGCGTGACGACGACCATGGTCATGCCGTCGGCAGCGAGCTTGCGCATGACCTCGAGC
>DXMX01000098.1 GCA_019413955.1 Collinsella sp. | reverse complement strand
CCATTGTCGCAACCCTGGTTATCAATGCGCAGCCACAAGGCGCTAGCGGGCCTGTGACCGACATGGTGATCGAGGGCACGTTTACCACAACGGTCGAGGCGAAAGGCCAGCTCAAACCCATTTCGTCCTCAGTGGTCTCCCCTTCTGTCGACGGCACGGTCGATTCGATCAACGTGCAGGCAGGCCAATCCGTCAACGAGGGCGACGTGCTTATGACCATTAAAAACGACGAGCTCGACCGCAACGTTGCCGAGGCGCAGCGTGCAGTTGCAGCCGCTCAGGAAGATCTCGCCAACGCGCAGAAAGCCGCAACCGCCGCGCAGGCCACCCCGACGGCCGCGCAGCGCAGCCTCGCATCGGCCAAGGCAAACCTCGATCAGGCGAACGCCAAGGCAGCCAGCCGTACGGTCACGGCCCCGAGCTCGGGTAGCATCGTGGAGCTCAACGCCAAGGTGGGCGCCACGGTAACAGGCGGCATGATCATGGGCGAAAGCGATACGAGCGGCGGCAAGCAGTGCATGCAGATCGCCGACCTATCCAAGATGAAGGTGACCGTGCAGGTGGGCGAAAAGGACATCGCCAAGATCGCCGTTGGGCAGAGCGCCAACATCACGTATCCCGCGTTTCCCGATATCGTGAGCCAGGGCACCGTCACGGCTATCGCGTCGGTGGCAAACTCCGACGCCGCCAACGGTGGTGGCAGTGTAACCTTTAACGTCGACATTCTCATCGAGGCGCCCGACACGCGCCTGAAGCCAGGCATGACGGCCGAGGTCTCGGTGGTGACCGAACAGCTTGACGACGTGGTCATGGTGCCCACCATGGCCCTAATGACCGAGGATGGCGAGCACTATTACGTCAATTTGGCCACCGATGACGAAGGCAAGGAGATACGCCGCGTTAAGGTGACCGTCGTGACGCAAAACGACAACGAAGCCGTAGTAGGCAAGACACAGGTCAAGCGCGACGACCAGGGCAACGAAATAAACCCTGGCGTGCCCACAACCAAACTGCGCGATGGCGACACCCTCGTCATGGACACCGGAGCGGACGCAACGGCTGACGGCGGCTACAGCGCAGATTCTGGCAGTATGTCTGCCGATGAGGACATGTAATGCGTCCCGTTATCGACATCCGCAACGTGCACCGCATCTTTGAGAGCGAGGCGGGGTGCGCCCACATTCTGCACAACGTGAGCCTGGCGGTAAATCCCGGTGAGTTCGTGGCCATTACCGGCCCCTCGGGCTCGGGCAAGTCGACGCTTATGAACATCCTAGGCTGCCTAGATAAGCCGACGGCGGGCGACTACTACCTGCAAGGGCTCAACGTGGCCGAGCTTGACGATGACGAGCTCACCGAAGTTCGCGCCCTGAGCATTGGCTTTGTCTTTCAGAGCTTCAACCTGCTGCCGCGCCTGTCGGTTATCGAAAACGTCATGCTGCCGCTGGCCTACACCAATGTGCCCCGTAGCCAACGCGAGATGCGCGCCGTGCACGCGCTGCAGGCCGTCACGCTACCGGTCGACCACTGGGACCACCGCATATCCGAGCTCTCGGGCGGCCAGATGCAACGTGTCGCTATCGCACGCGCCCTCGTCAACGATCCGCCCGTCATCCTGGCCGATGAGCCGACGGGAAACCTGGACTCCGCGACCGGAGCGCTTGTGATGGAGACCTTCCATAAGCTCCAGAAGCGCGGCAAAACCATCGTTCTTATCACACACGACCCCGGCATCGCCGCCGAGGCCGACCGTGCCGTGACCATCCGCGACGGTCGCATTCACGACGGCGCGTATATTCCACATGCACCGCGGACCCTGCGCAGCGCCGTAGATAGCCTGCCCATGATTTCCGCCTCCGCCAACCCGCCGAAAGGAGTGGTGGCATGAGCGCCCGCGATCTCATCCAGGAAGCCCTTCACTCGCTCGAGGCCAACAAGGGGCGCAGCCTGCTCACCATCCTGGGCATTGTCATCGGCATCGCCTCAGTCATTGCAATGACCTCGCTCATCGGCGGCATCCAAAACAGCCTGGTCAACAGTCTGGGCCTCAATGCGGCACGCATGGTGCAAATCTATTCGTCGCAAGAACTCACCGAGTCGGACATCGAGAAGCTTCAAAAACTGGTGCCGCAGATAGAGCAGATCGGCATTGTCGACAGCGCGTATACCGAGTACAAGACCGGCGATAAAAGCTATACCGTCATGGGACAGGGTGTCGATAGCAACATGCTCGACGCCGTGGGGGCCAGCAAGCTCGTTGCGGGGCGCACCTATTCCCAGGCCGAGTCTCAATCAGGCTCACGCGTGGCGCTTATCAGCCGCGGCGGCGCCGATCAGCTTTACGGCAACGAGCAGGATGCGCTGGGGAAAACCATCAAGGTGTCCAACGGCGAGGTGCAGATTGTAGGCGTGATTGATGGCGGCAGCGACTCCATGGGCTCGCTTACGCTGTATATGCCACGCGAAACCATCTCCGAGTTGTTTGGCGACGAGAATCCTTCATTCCCCAGTGTGACGGCACTTGCCGCCGAGGGCACGGACATGGATGAGCTCTGCAAGACCATCGAGTCCAAGGTGCGCGCGATGAAGGGCATCGCGGAGGAGGATGAGTACGACAGTGTATCGGCGACATCCATGAAAAGCGCCATCGATGCACTCAACTCCTTTATGGGCGCATTCTCGCTCATCATGGGTGCTGTCGCCAGCATCTCGCTGCTTGTCGGCGGTATCGGCATTATGAATATGATGCTCACCAACGTATCTGAACGCATCCGCGAGATCGGCATCCGCCGTGCTCTGGGCGCCAGTCGTCGCGATATCACCGCGCAGTTTTTGGCCGAGTCTTCGGCGCTGTGCGTCACCGGCGGACTGTTGGGTGTCCTGATAGGCTATCTGCTAGCCTGGGGCCTCGCGATGTTTGCCTCCGGATCCGGGATTCTTGGCGAGCTCGGAGCCAGCGGGCAAATCACACCGAGCTTTTCAATCGCCACGGTGCTGCTGGCCTTCGCCGTCTCCGTCGGCATCGGTGTAATCTTTGGCTTCTACCCCGCTCGCCGCGCAGCAAAGCTCGACCCGGTGGAGTGCCTACGCTACCAGTAAGCCACCACCAACAAGTTGCGGTGAATTAGGGACTGAATATGCTATCTAGCAGCAAAAACAGACACTATTTCACCGCAACTTATTGAAGGGCTACTTGCGCCAGTTCCGGGCGTCGTCCTCGAACTTTTGGCGGATGACGGTCTTGTACGGTTCGAGCTTGCTCGAGGCGCTCCTCCTCGCGGGCGGGAGGGAACGCAGGCGCGGCGAGCGCCTAGCGCGCGAACTCCCGTAAGAGCGCGTCTTCCACTTCCCGAAGCGAAAGGGCCCCGTCTCCCTCGGCGGGACGGGTGACCACGATGCAGCGCGCTCCCACGTCGCACGCGGCGGCAAGCTTCTCGGCCGTGCCGCCTACGGTTCCCGAGTCCTTGGTCACAAGCCACTGGGCTCCCACCTGCCGAAGCATCGCCTCGTTGAGCTCGCGGGTGAAGGGCCCCTGCATGCCGATGACGTGCGACGGCGAAAACCCCGCGTCGATGCACTTCGTTATAGCACCGGGCAGCGGGAGCACACGCACGAAGAAGCGCTCCGAGAAATCGGCGACGCGCGTATAGGGAGCAAGCTCCTTGCTCCCTGTCGTGAGAAGCGCGCGACCCGGGTTCTCGGAGAGAAAGCGCGCCGCGCAGGCGATCGACGCGACCGACACGACGCCTTCGGGCAGCGCCTCGGCCGCGCGCGCAAGGCGCAGGCATGGTACACCCACGGCGAGCGAAGCGGCTCGGATGTTGCCGCTTGCGAGCGTAGCGAAGGGGTGCGTGGCGTCGACGACGATGCGCGCGCCGGAAAGCTCGCGCTCCATGTCGGCCTCGTCGAGCCTGCTCGCATGCACCTCGATGCCCGGAAGCTCGCCCAAAAGCTCGCCTCCGTACTCGGTTGCCGCGTAGGCACGGGCGGGGATGCCCGCCCCGCTCGCCCATTCGCACAGAAGGCGGCCCTCGGTGGTGCCGGCGAAGATGCGCAGCGCCGGCGCGGATGCGGGCGCCGTCACTT
>DXMX01000097.1 GCA_019413955.1 Collinsella sp. | reverse complement strand
CGCGGCAAGGAGATATATTGCCAGACCGGAGGGGCCCCGCGGGCGGGAATCTGGGTGCACACATTTCCTACACAAATGAGGATGGGGCCCTCTCTGTGAGAGCCTAGAAAGAACAGGGCCGCGGCTCCCCTATTAGAGCGGCCCTTCGGTTTTCCAACGGTTAAGCTTCGGCCGCATTAATGGCTGTATACCCATTAGAAATGGGACATAGCAGCGTTAATGAGTTCAAAAACGATTAGTCCAATAAGAGCCGCTGCGGCAAACTTGATGGCATTCGCAAGCTGTGGATGCTCATAAGCCCAGCCCGTCCTCGTCTCTTCGCTGTCCGCCTTCTTTCCGTCCAAGAAGTCGGATATCTCTTGATACGTCACCAAATCATTCTTCTTCTTGATATGTTCCGCTGCAAGCGCGCAGCACATTGCGCCAGCACCAAAGACGCCTGCCAACACCATCGTCGGAACGCACTGGACCATCCCCCACCCGTGGTTTTGTTGCCACATGAGCCAGGCCATAGAGACGGTAAGCGCAAGAAGCCCAGCCAACATCCCCGCACCCAAGCGATAGAGCGTGCCCCTATCGCGTTCAACCCTTTCTCTAATTATTGAAATGTCGCCTTTAACAAGCTCGTCAATCGTTACATCCAGTTGTTCAGACAGCAGCAGGAGACTCTGGATGTCGGGGTACGTTTTACCGCGCTCCCAATTACTGATGGTCTGACGTGTTACAAAAATGCGCCTTGCAAGATCCTCCTGGGACAAACCAGCATCGAGTCGATACTGTTTAAGGCGTTTTGGCAGCTGCATGGCGTTCCCTTCGAATGCATTTCAACTCTTATTGGGCGGCTACACAACAGAAGCCGGCAAGCAAAGCGTAATCCCAAAATCAAACCCATACGGATGGCTGAGCGCAGATTAGAGTGTCAAAAATCTTTGACACATACGCTACCTGCTCTTTCTTGCAACTCGGACGCTATCGAATTGATCGGTTTGGCTACGTCCCAAATCGATCACATCCCTAATCAATCAAAAAGGGGCGCTTCCGGATTGGAAGCGCCCCTTTAAGATGCAAGAAGCAATTAAGCCTCGAGAGCCTTCTTGGCGATGGTAGCCAGCTCGTTGAAGGACTCGATGTCCTCGTAAGCCATCTGAGCCAGGACCTTGCGGTCGAGCTCGATGCCGGCAACCTTCAAGCCGTGCATGAACTGAGAGTAAGAGATGTCGTTCAGGCGAGCAGCAGCGTTGATACGAGTGATCCAGAGAGAACGGATCTCGCGCTTCTTGTTGCGGCGATCACGATACTGATACTGCAGGGAGTGCTGGACCTGCTCTTTAGCATGCTTGTAAGTACGCGAAGCGGCACCGTAGTAACCCTTCGCACGGTGCATAACGGTACGGCGCTTCTTCTTGGCGGCAACAGCGCGCTTAATACGTGCCATGTTCTATCAACTCCTAGACGGTAAAACGAAAAACGGGAACGCGAACTTAGGCGAGACGCGACTTGATGACCTTGCGGTCGGCAGCGGCGATCTCGGTCTCCTGACGGAAGCCACGCTTACGCTTGGTGGACTTCTTGCTCAGGATGTGGCTCTTGAAAGCCTTGGCGCGCATAAGCTTGCCGGTACCAGTCTTGCGGAAACGCTTCTTGGTGCCGCTGTGGGACTTCATCTTAGGCATGAAATACTCCTTAATCGGTTACAGAACACTAGTTACTTGGTATCGCTTGCCGCTTTATCCTCATCGAAGGCGCCCTTAATCGGGGCGAGCAGCATAAGCATGTTACGGCCTTCCATCTTAGGCTTGGACTCGACCGTAGCGTAAGGCTTGAGATCCTCGGCGAGACGCTCGAGAACGTTAAGGCCCTGCTCCGGGTGAGCCATCTCACGGCCGCGGAACATGATGGTGATCTTAACGCGTGCGCCCTTCTTGAGGAAACGCAGAACGTGGCCCTTCTTGGTCTCGTAGTCGCCAACGTCAATCTTGGGTCGGAACTTCATTTCCTTGACCTCGACCTTGGACTGGTTCTTACGAGCAGCCTTGGCCTTCATGGCCTGCTGGTACTTGAACTTACCGTAGTCCATGACCTTGCAGACCGGCGGCTCCGCGTTGGGAGCGATCTCGACCAGGTCGAGACCCTGATCGTCGGCGACGCGCTGGGCATCGCGGATGGCGAACAGGCCGAGCTGAGAGCCATCGACGCCAATCAAACGGCACGAAGATGCAGTGATCTCGTCGTTGATGCGGGTGTCATCAGACTTAGCTATTTTCCCTACCTCCATTCATAAAAAAATAACCCGGCGCTTCTCAGCAACCAGGTCGTACACATAGACATCCTCGATTTGAGGAAGTGAATCTAAGTTGTATGACCAGTCAGCTGCTCATTGGCGCCAAAAGGTGGGAACCCTCGGGTTCCTCTTTAGGGCATTGCGGTAACAACGCCTTGTGGATAATAACACGCGCAGCGCGTTATCACATTACGTACACGAAAAAGGGGGCCGCAACCCCCTTGAACGCTCACTTGCATGTATGGTGCCCGAGGCGAGACTCGAAGGGCCTTCGCTTCGCGAAGCCCCGGGCTTCGGGCGCACGGCGCCCTCGCCCCGCTCCGCTACAAACAGGCCACAGGCCTGTTTGCCTAACGCTCCGCGCGCTCACGCGAGTTCGGCACGAAAAAGGGGGCCTTGACCCCCTCGAACGCTCACTTGCATGTATGGTGCCCGAGGCGAGACTCGAACTCGCACGTTGTTGCCAACGGTGGATTTTGAGTCCACTGCGTCTGCCAATTCCGCCACTCGGGCACGTAATGCGTGAGTTAGTTTATCACAGCTTTCTACCGATTAGTCCGAAAATGGAACTTCGAGCATTTCGATGAGTTCGACCGTGCGGAGCATCTCACGCTGACGGCATCCGCGACCGCCGACCGAAGCCTCACCCATCTGGTTATCGTAAGGGTCCTCGCGCATGCCGTCGAAAGAGGGCTCAAACTCTGCCTGGAATCGATTGTTGGCCACCATACGCCACGGGTCGAGATTGCCAAAGTAGTGACGGCGGCGCCACTCCTCCCCCATCCTGCGAGCAGAAGATCCAAATGACACATCGGCGTTGAGCCAACCGGTCTGCGGCGTATAGAACTCTGCCCAGTCGTGCGACCCCACCGAATCGGGCGCAACGTACAGGCCGCTCTGCCAACGGGCGGGCACGCCCGCGATACGGCACATGGTGATAAACGTGAGCGCCATAACGCCGCAATCGCCGCGGAGCGAATGCGCGCAGTCATCGGCAATAGATCCCAAAAGCAAGTACGGCGGCTGATAGCGATAGTCGATATGCTGCGTCAGGTAATCATAGATAGCACGGGCGCGATCGAGCGGATCCTCGAGTCCGTCAACAACACCGGCCGTCAGCTGCAGCAGATACGGCGTGAATGCAATGTGCGGACGGTCCTCGGAAATATCCTCGGGCAGAGGCGCGTCCATACGCGGATGAACCGGAAGTGTGCCACCGTAGACATCACAATAAGCAGCATCGATGTGATAACGATAGGTCACCGAGATTGAGCGTTCACTCGAAGAAGACCACGAGGCGGTACGTGCCGAAGCGTTCGCGGGAGCAACAGCACCCTCCGGCGTCATGTCGAGAATCTCGACCCGAGACTGCTGGCGGCAGGTGGCGGCAACGGGAAGCCAAGCGCGAACGGTCTCCCCCTCTAGAGCGCCGGGGACAGACACAGACGCTTTAAGCGTAATGACGCGAGCCAATCCGTTTTGCGACTCCATCTCCTTGAGCATCTCGTTGCGCAGTGCAATTCCGTCCGTAGGATCGGGACGCATGCCGGGGACCTCTTTGGGATATACGCGAAGCGAATCGAGGAAGTTGTCGAGAACGAACAGCTCGCCATCGATAAAGCGCCAGTCAATACGCTTACGGTCAATCAGATCGTCAAACTGCTCCTCGGTAAACTCAGGCCACTCCTCGCGAATCATCGCAATGGCCCGATCACGCGACACCGAAAAATGAAGCGGCGTCTCGAGCATGCGATACCGCTCTGCACGAACACAAGCAGCCAGCGAAGGCTCAGGGTTCTGCTCCAAAAGGCGATCGCAGGCAGCAACAGCCTCCGTCAAATACCCGGCATCCTTAAGACGAAGAATCTCGGGCGGCAGTCCAACATCGAGATGACGAAAGTCATCACAGCAAACATCAACAGAGCAACCAACAGGCCCCTCGTCAATAACC
>DXMX01000096.1 GCA_019413955.1 Collinsella sp. | reverse complement strand
AGGCCCGGACCGTATTGGTTCGGGCCTTTTTCGTGCCTCACGAACTTGTTAACGCCCTGAAATAGGACCGCCTTCGGCATCGGCTTCTCGTCAAAAACTAAGTGAGTAGACTTTTTGGAACTTGCCGAGCACACCACCCATATTGCTTTATAAAGCCGCAGGTAAATGACTTGTTGCAAAACGGCCTGGTCGCCAAAGTGCCAAAAGTCTACTCACTTAGAACCGCAGCCGTCCACGATTGAGCCGTTTTGTGTCTAACGGGCATCTTCCCGTCGATTACTCCCAATTTTGTCCAGTCAACGAATAGTTCAGACCGGAGTAATGTCTCAGCCCTTTGCTCATCTGAGCTTTTATCACGATATTCAGCATCGAGCATCCTGCATATGGCCTTAACGATCGCGCGGAATCTATCCTCATCCGATATCTGTCTGTGTGTCAGGAGAAGCACATCGTAGCCCATGGCCTGAAGGGCCGTCATGCGGTCAGCGTCACGCAAGCCATCCCCTGCGCGTCCGTGCGAGGCCTTTCCCTGACATTCAATGGCCACCTGTCGCCTACCGTCCGGTGAAGAAAGAAGTAGGTCGATATATACACGGGACTTTCCCACAATCGCTCGAGCACTTGTGCCTAGCATCACTTCAACATTAAGCTCTATGTCGCAAAAACCTTCGCCTCCCAGGGATCGCGGCAGTGCAAGTAGCAAATACGCCTCGACCTCAAAAGGCGACGCGGCACCCAATGGAACGAATTGCGATACCGCCATAAATCTATTGCCGTAACGCATCCCGCAAACATCTGAACAAAAACGGTCAAGGTCTCTGCCCAAAACCAAAGCGTCTCGACGCCATAAATTTGAAGCGGTGCCGTCCTCGGACGGGCAGCGCACCCAACCCAACGTCGTCGAAATCGCGCCCGAATCAATTGCACGCGTAAGCTCCGCCTCAAGTGCCGCCGGCAGAGCACACACCGCAAACAGGCCGCACATCTCCGCCAACACAAAAAGAAGCTGAAGATCCGTCAGATGCCGCGACATGATGAATGCCGTCAGTAGAGGAGACGTAATCAAAAATCCATGCTCCGTTTCCAGCACGGATTCCCTGGGGGGCTCACCAAGGAACAGCCGCTGCCTAATGCTGGTAGGACAAGTCCGTTTGTTTCTCGTCTGAACCAATGTATACAACGGAAAACCGAGCGCGACCGCAGCCGTCGGGTTGCGGGCGAGATCATATCGCTGCCGGTCTTCTTCCGGTCGTGGAAGCGGCGGACACAGAGCGCGGACCTGAGGGGGCAAACGCCAGTACCTAAAAGCCGATATGTCACAAAGTAGATCTTTCATAGGCACAGGAAAACACGAATTTCAACCCAGTCAGTCACGCATTGGCGCGAACGCGCCAAAAATGGTGCCGAACGGACTGCCAAGTTTTCAACAGCCCTCCCCAACTGGCCAAAAGCTTGCCGAGAGCTGGACGAAGTTCTGTTGAAAACCCCATTTTTTTCTCATGCAGAAGCTTTGCGCGACAAGTGAGTAGACTTTTTTGAACATCCCGAGCAGCCCGGTCATCCTGCTTTTCAAAACCGCAGGTAGATAGCTTGTTACAAAACTGCCTGGTCGCCAAAGTTCCAAAAGCCTACTCACTTAGGTTGCAGAGTGCTCCCATTAGCTGCGATTCCAAGGTATTTAGCGCTTTTGGACTCAAATCGTCATACTGAACAAGAATTTGACTTGAGTTTTCAGGGACAGATGCGCCATCGGCACACCAATAACAGTCACTGATATCGACAAAAGGGATACTCGAGCGCGTGAGGGCCCGCACAAAAGAGCTTCCGCCCGCTCCACGCTCCGCAACCACGATACAGTAAAGGCCCGCGTCTGCATGCTCGATCGAGACCTCTCCTGCCGGAAATACCTTCCGCACAAGCGCCATCAGGCCATCACGCGCCTCGCGAGCACGAACGCGCACGCGGTTCACATGTCGCTCGTAATCACCCGATTCCAGCAAACGCGCCAAAGCGACCTGATCAACAGAGCTCACCGACGAGGCGTAGAAACCAAGGTTGCGCCTAAACCGCTCCATTAACTCATCGGGCAACACCATGTACGCCAAACGCAACGCCGATGAAAGGCTCTTCGAAAACGTGTTGGTGTAGATAACCGACTGGGCGGCATCGATCGACGCGAGCGCGGGAATCGGCTTCCCGGCAAGGCGAAACTCACAATCAAAGTCATCTTCGATGAGATACCGACCTGGTCGCTCGGCGGCCCAGCTCAGAAGCGCATAGCGCCGCGCAATGCTCGTCACAAGGCCGGTCGGATACTGATGGGACGGCATCAGATGAAGTACATCGGTCCCGGTTTTCTGCAGAGCGCTCAAGTCCACGCCCTCATCATCCAACGGGATATGTCGAACTTTGCAGCCCATAGCCTGATAGATGCGCGTCAGACGCAAATAGCCCGGATCCTCAACGGCATACACCTTGTCCGCGCCAAGCAACTGAACCAACATAGTATCGAGCAGCTGGGCGCCCGCGCCGATAACGATGTTGTTGGGGTCGGCATTCATACCCCTTGTCCCGCGCAGATGGTGAGCAATTGCGCGTCGCAGCCGAGCGGTGCCCTGCGCCGGTGCGGGCGAAAAGATTTCGCGCTCGTCTTCGGATGCCAGCGTCGCCCGTAGCGCGCTTTGCCAAAGCCGCGCCGCCTCCAAAGCGGAAGGAGAAAGCGCATCGAATCGCTCGACCTGTCCGTTGACATCATGCACGCTGGGGCCCACAGAGACGGCATCTCGGTCGATGCCCTCCGAAGCCAAAGGCAAAACCGGTGCATCCGGAAGCTTGCAAGCGTAGTAGCCACGCCGCGGCTTTGAGCAAATATAGCCCTCGGCAAGTAACTGGCTATATGCATTCTCGATAGTAATGACACTGATTCCCAGATGACTGGCAAAGGCGCGTTTAGACGGCAGATGCTCCCCCGCCGCAATACGGCCAGCAACAATATCATCTCGAATTTGCTGGTAAACATACTCATAGAGCGATGCCTCGCCACGTTTTTCCAAATTGTAGTCAAGCATGAGTTTGCCACCTGACCTTATCGAGCTGTTCAATCTGGTATTAGGCTGACCTTATTATTATCTCGAAAACTGAGTATTTTGTCATACCCAGCTCCCCGATAGGATGTTCCGTCAAGCAATGCACATGCCAACCAAGGGAGCAACCATGGCAGAACAGAACAGCAAGGCCGACCGCGTCAAACTCAATCGCGAGCTCGCGCAGATGCTCAAGGGCGGCGTCATCATGGACGTTACCACGCCCGAGCAGGCACGCATCGCCGAGGAGGCAGGCGCCTGCGCCGTCATGGCCCTCGAGCGCATCCCGGCCGACATCCGTGCCGCAGGCGGCGTCTCGCGCATGAGCGACCCCAAGATGATCAAGGGCATCCAGGAGGCCGTCTCCATCCCCGTTATGGCCAAGTGCCGTATCGGTCACATTGTCGAGGCGCAGGTCCTACAGGCCATCGAGATCGATTACATCGACGAGTCCGAGGTTCTCTCCCCCGCCGACGATGTCTACCATATCGACAAGACCCAGTTTGACGTGCCGTTTGTCTGCGGCGCCCGTGATCTGGGCGAGGCGCTGCGCCGTGTTGCCGAAGGCGCCACGATGATTCGCACCAAGGGTGAGCCGGGTACGGGCGACGTCGTTCAGGCCGTGCGTCACATGCGCAAGATCCAAAAGCAGATCCGTGACGTTGTTGCCCTGCGCAACGACGAGCTCTTTGAGGCAGCCAAGCAACTGCAGGTTCCGGTCGAGCTGGTGCGCGAGGTCCATGCCACGGGTAAGCTTCCCGTCGTGAACTTTGCCGCCGGCGGCGTAGCGACCCCCGCCGACGCCGCGCTGATGATGCAGCTGGGCGCCGAAGGCGTGTTTGTCGGCTCGGGCATCTTTAAGAGCGGCGACCCCGCCAAGCGCGCAGCCGCCATCGTCAAGGCCGTGGCAAACTTCACCGATGCCAAGCTCATTGCCGAGCTTTCAGAGGACCTGGGCGAGGCCATGGTGGGCATCAACGCCGACGAGATCGAGATTATCATGGAAGAGCGCGGGCGCTAGTCCAGCAGAAAGGATCGCACATGAGCGATTATGCAGACCAAACGGTCGCCGTGCTGGCGGTCCAAGGCGCATTTGCCGAGCACGAGGCAAGACTATCCGAGCTGGGCGCGCGCTGTATTGAGCTGAGGCAGGCGGCTGATTTAAAGCAGGACTTTGACCGTCTGGTACTTCCCGGCGGCGAGTCTACCGTTCAAGGGAAGCTGCTAGATGAGTTGGGCATGCTCGAGGAGCTTCGCACCCGCATTGTTGAAGGCATGCCCGTCCTGGGCACCTGCGCCGGCCTGATTCTGCTGGCTCACGACCTTGCCGCCCATGACGATAAGGGCACGCCGCGCCTGGCAACCATGGATGTGCTCGTTGAGCGCAATGCCTACGGCAGGCAGCTCGGCAGTTTTCGAACCAAGGGGCAGGTAGCTGGCATCGACGGTGAAGTGCCGCTGACGTTTATCCGCGCGCCCCGCATCGTCGAGGTCCACGGCGACGCAAAGGCCTTAGCGAAAGTCGACGGCCGTATCGTCGCCGCGCGCCAGGGCAACCAGCTCGGCGTAACCTTCCACCCCGAACTCGACGAAGACACCCGCCTCCACGAACTGTTCCTACAAATGTAGGCAGAACAGAAACGAGAGTGGATAATCTCCCACTTTGAGCCTGAATGCGAGCCCAAACTGGGAGATTATCCGCTCTCATGCTATGTAGTCGTTGGGTGTTCTTAAACGACTAGTCAAACAAGAACGTCCCCAACGACTAGTCATTTAAGAACGTCCCCAATGACTACAAGGAGTGTCCCAAACTGCCGGCAGAAAAGGAACGTCCCTAACTGCCGCATCCGGAGCAAGACAGCGCCGCAGGTAGAGGACGGACAGCGAGCGGGTCGCATTTGAGGCAAGGTGACGTGAAACGAGAGGGCGCTGACCTTCTGGTCGCGCCCTTGAAGTTGAACGT
>DXMX01000095.1:4351-5241 GCA_019413955.1 Collinsella sp. | reverse complement strand
GAGGACTGCGACGGCATGTGCTGGCAGTACATCTACAACAAGGACGGCATTAAGCCCGAGTTCGTCATTTCCACCGAGCCCACCGACGGCGGCATCTATCGCGGTCACCGCGGCCGTATGGAGATCCGCGTCGACGTTCACGGCACCTCCTGCCACGGCTCCGCTCCCGACCGCGGCGACAACGCCATCTACAAGATGGCCGACATCATCGCCGACGTCCGCGCCCTCAACAACAACGGCTGCGACGAGTCGACCGACATCAAGGGCCTCGTCAAGATGCTCGACCCCAAGTACAACCCCGAGCACTTCGAGGACGCCCGCTTCCTGGGCCGCGGCACCTGCACCGTCAGCCAGATCTTCTACACCAGCCCCAGCCGCTGTGCTGTCGCTGACTCCTGCGCCATCTCCATCGACCGTCGCATGACCGCCGGCGAGACCTGGGAGTCCTGCCTGGACGAGATCCGCAACCTGCCGGCAGCCAAGAAGTACGGCGACGACGTGAAGGTCTCCATGTACATGTACGACCGTCCGTCCTGGACCGGCGAGGTCTACGAGACCGAGGCTTACTTCCCCACGTGGATCAACAAGGAGACCGCTCCGCACGTCAAGGCCCTCGTCGACGCCCATAAGGCTATGTTCGGTGACGAGCGCATCGGCTGCGAGCCTAGCATGGACAAGCGCACCGGTCGTCCGCTGTGCGACAAGTGGACCTTCTCCACGAACTGCGTTTCCATCCAGGGCCGCTATGGCATCCCCTGCGTCGGCTTTGGCCCGGGTGCCGAGTCTCAGGCTCACGCTCCCAACGAGGTCACCTACAAGGACGACCTGGTCACCGCTGCCGCCATGTATGTGGCTGCCCTGAACCTCTACGATCCGAGCCAGGCCGATGG
>DXMX01000095.1:0-4341 GCA_019413955.1 Collinsella sp. | reverse complement strand
ACCGTGTTCCGCGCCGGTCTGACCAACAACAAGATCGACTAGTCCCATTCCTCGATCTTGTTGAGCCGGGGGCCGTTCGTGTCCCCGGCACCCCCTGTTGACTTGGGGCCCGCGGTCGTTATCTCCCATGCTTCCTCAACGGTGGCGGGTCCTCGTCATGGTGCTCTGCATGTTCTAGCCACACGCGCATGCCGGAGCACATCTACTCATTGCGATCGTTTCATCTTTAGAAAGGACATTTCCATGGACGCTAAGTTTACCGAGCTCGTCGAGCAGCTGAACGGCCTCGATTTTAAGGGTATGTACGGCAGCGACTTCCTGCACACCTGGGACAAGACCACCGATGAGCTCAAGGCGCTCTACATCGTCGCCGACGCTCTGCGCGAGCTGCGTGAGAACAACGTCTCGTCCAAGATCTTCGACTCGGGCCTGGCTGTCTCCCTGTTCCGCGACAACTCCACCCGTACGCGCTTCTCTTTCTCTAAGGCTGCCAACCTGCTCGGTCTTGAGCTGCAGGACCTGGACGAGAAGAAGTCCCAGATCGCTCACGGCGAGACCGTCCGCGAGACCGCTACCATGATCTCCTTCATGGCCGACGTCATCGGCATCCGCGACGACATGTACATCGGCAAGGGCGATGCCTACATGGCCGAGGTCTCCGAGTCCGTGCAGCAGGCCTACGAGGACGGCGTTCTGGATCACCGTCCCACGCTCATCTCCCTGCAGTCCGACTCCGATCACCCCACGCAGTCCTCTGCCGACATGCTCTACCTCATCAACGAGTTTGGCGGCCTCGAGAACCTCAAGGGCAAGAAGGTTGCCGTCACCTGGGCCTATTCGCCCTCTTACGGCAAGCCGCTGTCCTGCCCGCAGTCGCTGATCAGCCTGCTGCCCCGTTTTGGCATGGACGTCACCCTGGCCCACCCCGAGGGCTACGACCTCATGCCCGAGGTCGTCGAGCGCGCCAAGGGCTATGCCGCCGAGTCCGGCACCACCTTTAAGCAGGTCAACACCATGGCCGAGGCCTTCGAGGGCGCCGACATCGTGATCCCCAAGAGCTGGGCTCCGTTTGCCGCCATGGAGAAGCGTACCAACCTGTACGCCGAGGGCGACGACGCCGGCATCGCTGCGCTCGAGAAGGAGCTGCTCGCCCAGAACGCCACCCATCAGGACTGGTGCTCTACGACCGAGCTCATGGAGAAGACCGCCAACGGCCAGGACACCATCTTTATGCATCCGCTGCCCGCCGACATCTCCGGTGTCTCCTGCGAGCACGGCGAGGTCAACGCCGACGTCTTCGACATGCACCGCGTGGGCATGTACAAGGAGGCCAGCTACAAGCCGTACGCCATCGCAGCCATGATGTTCCTGCAGAAGGTTGCCGATCCCGCCGCTACCCTCAAGGCCCTCGACGAGCGCAACACCGCCCGTTGGTTCCAGGCCTAAAGCTGGGCTGAGAAATGGCTAAGCGTATCGTTGTCGCCCTGGGCGGAAACGCCCTCGGCGCCAACCTTCCCGAGCAGATGGAGGCCGTCAAGACGACTTCCAAGGCTATCGTCGACCTGATCGAGGAGGGCAACGAGGTCGTCGTCGTGCATGGCAACGGTCCCCAGGTGGGCATGATCGCCAACGCGATGGCTGAGCTTACGCGCTCCAATCCTCAGAAGTACGTTCCCTGCCCCTTGTCCGTTTGCGGCGCCATGAGCCAGGGCTACATTGGCTATGACCTGCAAAATGCGCTGCGCGAGGAAATGCTCGACCGCAATATCGACAAGGGTGTCGCCACCGTGCTCACCCAGGTCGAGGTTGCGGCAGACGATCCGGCCTTTGCCGACCCGGTCAAGCCGATTGGTCCGTGGATGAGCGAGGCCGAGGCCAAGGAGCTGGAAGCCGACCGCGGCTATCAGTTCATCCACGACGAGAAGCAGGGCTTCCGTCGCGTGGTTGCCTCGCCCAAGCCCGTGAACATCGTCGAGCTCGACACCATTAAGTCGCTCGTCGAGTCCAACCACGTGGTGATTTCCTGCGGTGGTGGCGGTATTCCCGTCACCAAGGCCCAGGGCAACCACCTTAAGGGCGCTGCTGCCGTCATCGATAAGGACTTTGCGGCCGAGAAGCTCGCCGAGCAGCTCGATGCCGATGCCCTGATTATCCTGACGGCCGTGGAGAAGGTTGCCATTGGCTTTGGCACCGACCACGAGCAGTGGCTCGACACGCTGACCGCGGCTGACGTAAAGCGTCTGTCCGAGGCCAACGAGTTCGGTCGCGGCTCCATGCTGCCCAAGGTCCAGGCCGCCTCGACGTTTGCCGAGAGCAAGCCGGGCCGCACGGCGCTCATCACGCTGCTCGAGAAGGCACGTGACGGTCTTGCCGGCAAGACCGGTACCACGTTTACCGGCGACGCTGAGTAGGCATATCTGCACCATTGAGGAGGGTGCCCTGCGTCGCGGGGTGCCCTCCTTTGTGCTATGGAGAGCCAAGGGGCGTTCGCTGGAAAAATGAGCGCATACCTGTTCCGACGGAGTGTGAGCTTGGTATGGTGGGTATAGCAACTATGGTGTCCAAAGCAGCCAGGGGAGGTTTGCGGAGATGAAACTCGGTTGCGTCATTATGGCCTCGGGCGAGGGCAAGCGGTTTGGCTCTAACAAGATGCTTGCCGATATCTATGGCGAGCCGCTGATTGCCCGGACCATCGATTCGGTTCCCCGGGGCTTTGACGTTGTGGTCTCGACGCGTTGGCCCGAGGTCGCCCAGATTTGCGAGGACAAGCATTGCCCGTGCGTGCTGCACGATGGCGAGCTGCGCAGCGAAAGCGTCCGTGCGGGCCTTTCGTGGGGAGTCGAACGCAACTGGAAAGGTTGTCTCTTTTTGCCGGGCGACCAGCCGCTTGTGAGCGCGGATTCTTTTGAGGCCATGGTTCACGCGTTTGACGAGCGTGGCCGCAAACATCCGGTGCGCTTGGCGTGCAGCGGTGAGCCTTCGAGTCCGGTGCTCTTTCCGGCGGAACTGTTCGATGCGCTTATGTGTCTTGAGGGCAAGGACGGCGGGGGCTCGATTCTCAAAGGTCGCGTCGACGTTGCGCTGGTCGAGGCGCGTGCCTACGAGCTATGGGACGTCGATACCGTCAAGGGACAGCGACGCATAACGGAGCATATTGCCGCCTGCTCGTATTTTGATCGCGTGGCCAACTGCATCAATCAATAAGGAGCAATTATGATCATCATCAAAAACGGCGCGCTCGTGACGTCCCAGGGGCTTCGCCGCGCCGATCTTGCCATGGATGGCGATAAGATCGTGCGGATCGCCGCAGCGATTGAGCCGGCCGAGGGCGATACCGTCGAGGATGCCGCGGGCTGCTGGGTGTTCCCCGGCTTTATCGACGGCCACACGCACATGCAGTGCTGGACCGGCATGGATTGGACAGCCGATAGCTTTGAGACCGGCACGCGCGCGGCTGCCTGCGGCGGCACGACGACCATCGTGGACTACGCGACGGCCGATCGCGGCGTGACCATGCCCGATGCCCTTGCCGAGTGGCATCGCCGCGCCGACGGCACCTGCACGGCCAACTACGCCTTTCATATGGCACTCGCCGAGTGGAACGAGCGCAACCGCGCCGATCTTTCGGCCATGCGCGAGGCGGGCGTGTCGTCGTTTAAGACCTATTTTGCCTACGACCATCTGCGCTTGAACGATGCCGAGACGCTCGAGGTGCTGGAGGAGCTCAAGCGCCTGGGCGGTATCCTGTGCGTGCATTGCGAGAACGGCACGTTGGTCAACGCGCTGCAGAAGCGCGTGTTTGAGCAGGGTATCCACGGGCCCGAGGGCCATGCGCTCAGCCGTCCGGACGTGTGTGAGGCCGAGGCCGTGAGCCGCCTGCTGTATCTGGCTCACTTGGCCGGGGACGCTCCGGTCAACGTGGTGCACCTTTCGACCAAGCTGGGGCTCGAGGCCATCCGTGCTGCCAAAGCGCGCGGGCAGAAGAATATCTATGTCGAGACCTGCCCTCAGTATTTGATGCTCGACGATACTTGCTACTTGGAGCAGGGCGAGGACGGCTTTGCGGGTGCCAAGTATGTGATGAGCCCGCCGCTGCGCCATGCGGGTGACCGTGCCGCGCTGCGCGAGGCGCTTGTGGCCGGCGAGATCGATACGATTGCGACCGATCATTGTAGCTTTAACCTGCACGGGCAAAAGGACCGCGGGCGCGACGACTTCCGCGCGATTCCCAACGGCGGGCCCGGCGTGGAGCATCGTCCCGTCGCGATTGCCACGAGTTTTGAGGGACAGCTGGGCCCCGAGGATTTGTGCCGCTTGATGAGTGAGAACCCGGCGCGCGTC
>DXMX01000094.1 GCA_019413955.1 Collinsella sp. | reverse complement strand
GTCTGGTCGATGTGCTGCTGGGCTGCATCGGACACGCGGGCGGTGCCCTCAACCCGCCCACGCCGCTTGCGTTGGGCGACCTCGATCCCGCACGCTTTGCGACGCCGCCGGTGCCGCGCGGGCCCAAGCTGGGGTCCGAGCGCTATCCACTGGTCGATCCGGTGCGCGGTCTGTGCACGACCATCGGTCAGTCGATTCTTGCCGGCGATTTGCGTGGACTCATCGTCTATGCCAGTAACCCCGGTGCGGGCTATGGCAATGCACAGGCTTGGTTGAGTATTTTGCAGCAGCTCGACTTGCTCGTGACGATTGATATTCGCTGGTCCGAGACGGCGCGTGTTTCTGACTTCGTGCTGCCCGACGTGACGTATCTGGAGGCCGACCGCGGTGTGGGTACGGTCGTGGGCGCCAACGATGCGCGCGTGTTCTACCGCAACGCCGTGCTGCCCGTGCAGCATGACGACACACGTCCCGGTCGGGAGATTTTTGCCGGTCTGGCGCAGGCGTGTGGCGTGGGCGAGTACTTCCAGTTTACGTCTGACGATCTGGCGGCTGCCCAGGTGGCGCCTTTTGGGATCAATCTGGACGAGCTCAAGGAGCGCGGCTGGGCCGACACGGGTGTTGCGTTGCCGTCGCGTACGGGCGAGCCGGCGATTCCCTTGGATGGCGGCAAAATTGCGCTGGCAAGCGACGTATGGGAACGAGCCGGTCTGGGTCGTGTACCCAACTGGATCGCTCCCATGGTGGAGCCCGGTCCGGGGATGTTTCGCCTCATTAGCGGCAACCGTCCCTTTGAGTCGCATACCTCGCGAAGGCTTGCGGCCCAAGGTGCCGCCGAGGCTGGATCGGACCTGGATGCCGTGCAGATGAATGTCGATGCTGCTGCGCACATGGGCATTGCCGACGGCGAGATCGTCGAACTCGTGAGCGATATGGGCCGCGATCGCGTACGCGTGGAGACGACGCCCTATCTGCATCCGGCGTGCATCTTTACGTCGGCTGCTCCCGGTGGGCGTTCGCTTGGCTCCGATGCCGGTGGCGCTCAAGGCTTGGGCGTGGGCCCGCTCGACCATACGCCGTTGCGTTGGGACCCGTTGACGGGCGCCGCGCTCACCCAGGAAAACGCCGTTCGCGTGGAAAAGATCGCGGCGCGCGAGGATAATAACGAGTAATTGACTCAGCTAATGTATTTGACTGATCCACGTTTCTTTTGAAAGGCCGCACATGAGCGATAGCCAGAACATGTCCGATGAGGTACGCGCCCGACTGCGCGACATTCCCTCCGTCAACGAGCTGCTCGCAGAGTGGCCAGTTGTGAAGGCTGTGGGGGAGACCTGCGACGCGGTGGTGCATGCCGCCGTGACGGCAGAGCTCGACGAGGAGCGCGCCGCCATTCGCGCCGGCGCCGCCCCGCGCTCTAAACGCGATCTGGCTTCGGCCATCGAGTGGCGTGCGCACCGCTCCGCGCTGCCGAGCCTGCGCCCAGCAGTTAATGCCACGGGTGTGGTCATCCATACCAACTTGGGCCGCGCCCCGCTCGCGGAGTCGGTCGCCAAGGCCGTGGCCGAGGTTGCGCGCGGGTACAGCACGCTCGAGTACAGTGTGGACACTTGTTCGCGCGGGTCGCGCAAGGAGCACGCCGCGCAGCTGATCCGCTCGCTCACCGGTGCCGAGGACGCGCTCGTGGTCAACAACAACGCCGCCGCGGTACTGCTGGTGCTGGCGACCCATGCCGCAGGCAAGGAGGTTATCGTCAGCCGCGGCGAGCTTGTCGAGATTGGCGGCAGCTTCCGCATCCCCGATGTCATGGCGGCTTCGGGCGCCAAACTCGTCGAGGTCGGCGCCACCAACCGCACGCATTTGGACGACTATGAGCGCGCCATCACGCCCGATACGGCGATGATCCTCAAGGTCCATCCTTCCAACTATCGCATCGAGGGCTTTCACGAGGAGGTGGGCTCTCGGGAGCTCGCCGCCCTGGCCCACAAGCATGGTCTGCTGTTCTACGAGGACCAGGGTTCGGGCGCGCTGTTGCCCGATGACATCCTGGTGCGCGGCGGCGAGGAGCCTACGCCGGCTTCGGTTGCGGCGGGGCTCGATTTGGTGTCGTGCTCGGGCGATAAACTGCTCGGTGCAGCACAGGCGGGCATTATCATGGGCCGTCGCGATCTGGTCCAGGCCTGTGGGTCGCATCCGCTTATGCGCGCCCTGCGCCCGGGCAAGTTGGCGCTCACGGCGCTCGAGGCCACGCTGCGTATCTACATGGATGGCGCCGATGTTGCCCATCGTGAGGTGCCGGTGCTCAACATGCTCACGCTTCCGCAGGCCCATTTGGAGCGACGTGCCCGCAAGCTGCGCGATCGTATGGTCGCCGGGCTCGATAAGGCCGGCTGCCCGTGTGCTGTTGAGCTGGAGATCGTTGATGAGTCGTCGACTCCCGGCGGCGGTTCGCTGCCTACCGTCGAGCTGCCGACGACGTGCGTTGCCGTGCGTCTTGTTGATGAGCGCCTGACGGTCGACGCACTCAAGCGCTCGCTCGTTCAGGACTTCGACACGCCGGTCGTCACGCGCACCTCGCACGATCGCATTTTGTTTGATGTCCGCACACTCGTGGGCGACCGCGATATCGAGACGGCGGCATCGACGCTCGTCGCGTGCGTTGAGAAGGCGATTGCTCGATGAGTGAGGTTCAGGCGCTGGTGGAGTGTCCCGTTATCGTTGGCACGGCGGGCCACGTCGACCACGGTAAGTCGGCGCTGATCGAGGCGCTGACCGGCAAGAATCCCGATCGTCTGGAGGTTGAGCGCCGTCGCGGTATGACCGTGGAGCTTGGCTTTGGCGAGCTGGCGCTGCCGAGTGGCAAGATCGTCGGCCTGGTCGACGTGCCGGGCCACGCGCATTACCTGCGCGCTATGGTGCAGGGCGCCACGGGTATCGACGTGGCCGTGCTGGTGGTTTCGGCCGTCGAGGGCGTGATGCCGCAGACCCGCGAGCACGTGCATGTGCTGGAGCTGCTGGGCGTTACGCATATGGTGGTCGCGCTGACGATGTGCGACCTGGCCGATAACGAAATGATTGAGCTGGCCGAGCTCGACGTGGACGATTTTCTTTCGGATACCGTGTTTGCCGACGCGTCGATCGTGACTGTGTCGTCCAAGACAGGCGAGGGGATCGAACGACTGCTCGCCGTGCTCGACGAGCAGGTGGGTGCCTGCTGGGATGCCTGTCGCGAGCGTGCCGAGCGGAGCGATGCCGCGCCGCGCCTGCCGATTGACCGCTGCTTTACGATCAAGGGCGTCGGCACCGTCGTGACGGGAACGCTGCACGATGCGCCGGTTGCGGTGGGCGACGAGCTGATGGCTTTGCCGTCGCGCACGGTCTGTCGCGTGCGCGGGATTCAGGTGCATGGCGATACGCCGCGAGCACTGCCCGGACAGCGCGTGGCACTCAACTTGGTGGGCGATGCCGTCGCCGCGCTCGATCGCGGTGAGATGCTCGGCGTGGCGGGCCGCTTTGGCCAGACGATGCGTTTTATGATGACGTTTACGTATTTGGGCCGCGAGGGCGCCATGTCGCGCGTGCTCGAGTCGGGCGCGCGTGTGCATGCGATGGCCGGCACGGCCGAGGTCGTCGGCCGCATCATGTTCATGGAGGGCGAGGCCCCCATGGCGGTGGGCGAGACCCGTACCGTACAGGTGCGCTTGGAGGAGCCGCTGCCGCTGCGAGCCGGAGACCATGCCGTGGTGCTGTCGTATTCGCCCGTTATGCTCATCGGCGGCGGGCGCGTGCTGCTATCGCGCTGCCGTCGCTCGCGCGAGCTTTCTGCCGGCGAGCGCGCACTGTTTGCGGCGATCGAGTCCGGCGATATCGCGGGCGGTGTGGGCGCTTGGCTGGCGCTGCAGACGCTGCCGGTTACGGCGGCTGATGTTGCCGAGGCTTTGGATCTTGGTGTCGGCGAGGTCGATGCCGCACTGCGCGGGTTGGTGTCGCAGGGCTCCGTTCGCAAGCTTGCCGTGGGCGATGCGGACCTCTTGGCGGACGCCGTGGTGCTCGACGCCGCGATGGATGCACTGGCGGCGACCCTGTCAGCCATGCATGCGGCGGCTCCCAAGGAGACGGGCTTTACGCCTGGCGCCGTTGCCCATGCTGCGTGGCCTGCCGCTGATGAAGGCGTTGCCGCGGCTCTGATTGCCGAGGGCTGTTCGCGTGGCGTGTGCGCCGCCGAGGGCACCGAGGTATTCGATCCACATTCGGCCGCCGCGGCGGCACGCGTGGTGCGAGAGGCTTGCGAGCGGATCGTCGCGCTGCTTGACGAGGCCGGCCTGGATGCACCGGCGCTTCCCGAGGTTGGCGAACAGCTGCAGCTCGGACGCGACACCATGACGCGTGCCCTGCGCGAGCTTTCGCTCAACCGTTCCATTGTGAAGGTCGAGCGCGACGTTGCCCTGTCCGCTGCCGCCGAGGCCCATGCGCGCGAACTCGTCGCCGCCGCCATTGAGGCAGCCGGCGGCGCTGCCACCACGAGCGTGCTGCGCGAGGCCCTGGGTGTGTCGCGCAAGCGCGCCATCAGCATCTTGGAGCACCTAGATGCCGTGCGCTTTACGGTGCTCGACAAGGAGGCCGGCGGCCTGCGCTCCTTGCGCTAGCCTACCCTTATCAGTTGCGGTGAAATAGTTCCTGTTTTTGGGTCTTGCAGCCTAAGCAAGAACTATTCCACCGCAACTTCTTGCTTGTCTATTTGGGATGGGGCCCGCTCGGTTTGGTAAAATACCGCCGCACTTGGGAACGGATGGGCTCCGGTGGGCTCCGCGGTCCTCAAAACCGTTGCGAGGCGTGCAAAACGTCTTGGATGTGTTCGATTCACATACGTTCCCGCCATACGCTACCAGCGCTTTTGTGCTCGCGGTCTTGCTGCGTGCCGCAAAGGCGCTGTTTTGTTTTTGCACGAGCTTTTCGTAGCGCCGTTATTTCGGCGGCGGTATTTGGCTTCGTGTGTCGGGTTTCGAACATGCCGATGGAGGTGTTTTGCCGTATGACTACCGTAAGACGTGCCGATCTTTCTTGTGTCGTCCAAGCGGGCGGGATGTCCTCGCGCATGGGCTGCGATAAGGCGCGCTTGGCGTTTTGCGGCGAGCCGCTCATCGAGCGTGTGCTGGGTCGGCTGGCGCCAGTTGCCGGCGAGTTGGTCGTGACGACTTCGCGTCCCAGCGAGCTTGCCTATCTTGAGGAGCGCACGTTTGGCGGCCTGGTGCCGCGTGTGGTGGCGGACCTTGAA
>DXMX01000093.1 GCA_019413955.1 Collinsella sp. | reverse complement strand
ATTGACCTTCTGGTCATGCCGCCGAAGTTGAAAGGCAGATTGCCGCCCTGGCGGGTTTGCAGCGTCAACTGGTTACGCGGTTTGGTAAAACCGCGTAACTACAAAGGTCGCGCCCTTGAAGTTGAACGTCAGATTGTCCAAATGCGGCCCGCGCAGCGTCGAGCCGTTACGCGGTTCGTAGAACCGCGTAACTAACAAATGAGCATGGCGTCGCCAAAGCTGAAGAAGCGGTAACGTTCTTCGATAGCGGCGGCGTAGGCATCCATAATCTGGTCGCGGGTGGCAAGTGCGCTCACGAGCATCATGAGCGTGGAGCGCGGCACGTGGAAGTTGGTGATCAGCGCGTCGACCACGTGATAGGTTGAGCCGGGCATGAGGTAAAGCTGCGTCGTGGCGTTCTCGCGCACCACGATGTCACCGCGGCCAAGCGTATCGGCCCCGTCCTCGCGGCCTTCAAAATAGCGCGCCGTCACGGCCGGATCGGACACCGGCGCGTCCGCGTCAAACGCGCTCTCGAGCGAACGCACTGCGGTGGTGCCGACGGCGATCACGCGATGCCCCTCGGCCTTAGCCTTGTGCACGGCGTCGACAACCTCCTGCGACACATGGTAGCGCTCGGTGTGCATGACGTGCTGCGTAGGGTCGTCCTCCTCCACCAAGCGGAAGGTATCGATGCCCACCTCGAGCTCGACGGCGGCAAACTTGGCACCCTTGGCCTCGATAGCGGCCATGAGCTCAGGAGTAAAATGCAGACCCGCCGTAGGAGCGGCAGCCGAGTGCTCCTCCTTCATGGCGTAGACGGTCTGGTACTTCTCGGGGTCGCCCTCGTAATCGGTAATGTAGGGCGGCAGCGGCACGTGGCCGGCAGCATGGATGGCATCGTCGAGCGTGCGCGGGTCGCCGGCGGCATTGCAACCGGCCGGCTCAAAACGCACCAAGCGGCCGCCGCGGCTATCGGTGACAAAGTCGACAACCTCGGCCGTCAGCACCACGGGAGCCCCCTCGGGTGCATGGGCGCCGCCGGCGCGATACTCAATCTGAGCGCCGGGCTTCAGACGCTTGCTCGGCTTGACCAGGCACTCCCACACATGGCCGAGCGGATCCACGTCCTCGCGGCGCTTGAGCAGCAGCGTCTCGACCACACCGCCCGAGCCGGCCTTGCGGCCGATCAGGCGGGCCGGCATCACGCGCGTCTGGTTGATGACGAGCACGTCGCCCGGCTCGATATAGTCGATGATGTCACGGAAGATGCGGTGCTCGACGGTACCGCCATGCTCTAGCGGCGTTCCTGTCTCGGAGCCTTTGCGATCAACCACCAGCAGGCGGCAGGAGTCGCGCGGCTCGGCAGGCGCCTGGGCAATCAGTTCCTCAGGAAGGTTGTAGTCAAAATCATCGGTACGCATAGACACGTCGGATACTCCTTATATAGCTAAAGTCCGCTCTACATCCTAGCAGGCTGACATCCCAAGTGAACTACTTTTTGGCGGCTTTGCGCTCGTCGCGGATGCGGGCGCGGTCCATGGCCGCCTCGACGGCCGAGAATCGGCAGCCGCAGTAATTCTGCCGGTACATGCCCAGCTCGCGCGAACGACGCGTGGCCTCGGGGTAATACGGACGAAAATCGCGAATCACCGGGGTGAACCCATGTGCCGCCGCCAAGCGCTCAAGCACGTCATTGCAGGTATCGAACAGCTGGTACGGCGAGACGGCGAGCGTCGTGCCCACAAACTCAAACCCGCGCTCCTGGGCCACGCGGCACGCCTCGGCCAAGCGCAGGGCATAGCACGCGCGACAGCGACGGGGCCGATCGGCACCCAGCGGTGCCACGCCGGTCTCCCAGCGACCGCGGTCCTCCCCTGCCTCGATGAGCTCGATGTCGCCATCGGCACACCACCGGCGCAGCTCGTCCAAGCGGCGCTGCCATTCATCGCGCGGTTGAATATTGGGGTTGGTCCAGCAAATCGTGGGCTCAAACCCCTCCTCGCGCAGCAGGCGAACCGGCTCAAGCGAGCATGGTGCACAGCACGCATGCAGCAACAACGGCTTCATCGACATCTCCTCACCCAAAAAAGCGCACGCCAAAGGACGTATCCTCGCAGGCGACAATGCGGCGGTCGCGCAAAATGGTCCACACGTAATACCAGTCGCCTACACAGCCCGACAAATGCAAGCCGGCCGCCAGATAGCACAGCAGCGGATAGCCCGAAAACGCAAACCCCAGGGCAAACGCTGTCGTCACAACAACCGTCGGCGCCAGGCAAATCGCCATATACCGCCGGCGCGAATACACAATCCCCTCGGCGCAGGCATAGATCATCGCCGTCTCGCGATTCGCCCCAAAGGTCACCTTCGCGCCCGCAGGCGCCAGCAGCTTAAAAAACACACCGTGCACCAGCTCGTGCACGGCGAACGACGCCATTGAGATCGCAGCCAAGCCGACTATCCAGCCCACGACCGTGGTCCAGCCGCCCGCGGCAGCCGCATCCAGGTCCGCGGGTCCGCCCAGCAGCATAAACACCGGCACCAGGCACACGGCAAACACGCCGACTACGACCATCCCCCACACGAAGCAAGCGTGCAGAAAATCCTCGTCCTCAAACGCATGTATGTTGGAAATCTCATTCATAGCATCTTAGGATAGCGCCCCTGCCACGCACCCGCCCGCATGTGCGATAATGTCGAACGATATGCACGAATTGACCACCGCGCCGCCGAGCCCCGCGCCCGGCCGCGCCCTCACCATATGCGAAGGAGTCCCATGGCATCCAAATACTCCATGAACGACCGTCCCAGCTGGCCTCGCCGCGCCATCGTTACCGCCGGCGAGCCCTACGGCAACAAGGGCCTTCACTTTGGCCACGTTGGCGGCGTCTTTGTCCCTGCCGACTTCTTCGCCCGCTTCCTGCGCGACCGTCTGGGCCGCGAGAACGTCATCTTCACCTCGGGCACCGACTGCTACGGCTCGCCCATCATGGAGAGCTACCGCAAGCTCAAGGAGAACGAAGGCTACGATAAGTCCATCGGCGAGTATGTCGAGTCCAATCACTCCCGCCAGGCCGCGACCCTCAACAACTACAACATCAGCTGCGATATCTACGGCGGCTCGGGCCTTGAGCCAGCTGCGCAGATTCACAACGAGGTGACCGCCGAGGTTATCGAGCGCCTGCACGAGCAGGGCACCATCTCCAAGCGCTCCACGCTGCAGTTCTACGACGCCAAGGCCGGCACGTTCCTCAACGGCCGCCAGGTGATCGGCCGCTGCCCCATCCAGGGCTGCAAGTCAGAGAAGGCTTATGCCGACGAGTGCGACCTGGGTCACCAGTTTGAGCCCGAGGAGCTCATCGCGCCCAAGAGCCAGCTCACCGGCGAGGTGCCCGAGCTGCGCCCGGTAGACAACCTCTACTTCGACCTGCCGGCCTACCTCGACTTTATGAAAACCTATACCGCCAAGCTCGCCCAGAACCCGCAGGTTCGCTCCGTGGTCTCCAAGACCATGGAAGAGTGGCTGCTGCCGGCTCAGCTCTACATCCAGAACAAGTTCCGCGAGGCCTTCGATGCCGTCGAGGATCAGCTTCCCGAGCACACCGTGCTGGAGCCCGAGGGCAACAAGAGCAGCTTTACCGTCACCTTCCCCAGCTGGAAGGAGCGCGACGATGCCCACGCGGTGCTCGCCAACGGCGGCGTGCGCTTCCGCAGCGGCAAGGCGCTCGTACCCTTCCGCATCACCGGCAACATCGACTGGGGCGTTCCGGTGCCCGAGGTCGATGGCGTCTCCGACGTCACCTGCTGGTGCTGGCCCGAGAGCCTGTGGGCTCCCATCAGCTATACGCGCACCGTGCTCGCACGCGATGCCAAGGCCGCCGGCGTGACCGAGGGCGTCGCCGCCCAGGATGCCGCCCTCATGGGCGAGCCCGCCGCCGATTCCACGCAGGTCCCCGCGCCCACCTACCAGCACAGCTCGCTCGACTGGCGCGACTGGTGGTGCTCGGATGACGCACAGATCTACCAGTTCATTGGCCAGGACAACATCTACTTCTATTGCATCGCGCAGACCGCCATGTGGGAGGCCCTGGGTTGGAACCTCACGCAGAGCACCGTCAGCGCCTGCTACCACCTGCTCTACATGGGCAAAAAGGCAAGCTCGTCCTCGCAGACGCCTCCCCCGCCGGCAGACGACCTGCTCAACCACTACACCTGCGAGCAGATGCGCGCGCACTGGCTGTCGCTCGGCCTGTCCGAGAAGCCGGTGAGCTTTAGCCCCAAGGCATACGACACGCGCGTGACCGGCAAGGACAAGGACGGCAACGAGGTGCGCGCCTGCGACGACAAGCGCGTCATCGATCCGGCCCTTAAGGAGAGCGCGCTGCTGACCGGCGTGTTCAACCGCCTGGCCCGCAGCTGCTTCTACGGCGTCGCCGTCAAGGAAGGCGACGAGAGCCCCTACCGCAACGGTTGCATCCCCGCCGGTGCCGCCTCTGCCGCCGTGGTCGAGGCTGCCGAGCAGGCAGCCCTTGCCTTTGAGCAGGCCATGTACAAGTTCGAGACGCACCGCGCGCTTGCCGTGTGCGACGACTACCTGCGCGCCGCCAACAAGCGCTGGAGCGACGCCTCCAAGGCCGCCAACAAGCTCGAGGGTAATGAGGCAAACGCCGCGATGACGCAGGCCCTCGTCGACGCCTTTACCGAGCTGCGCGTGGCGACCGTCCTGATGCACGGTATTGTGCCGGCCGGCTGCGAGCTCATCTGCGAGTACTTCGACGTCGACCCCGTCGCCTTCTTTAGCTGGGACAACATCTTTGCCTCCACGGACGAGTTCGTGGAGAGCCTGGGCGAGAAGCCCGGCGAGCACCGCGTGAAGCCGCTGCCCCCGCGCTTCGACTTCTTTAGCAAGCACGAGAGCCAGTACTAAAGCACGCCAGCAGCGGCGTGCCCGGAAAGTAGTCAATTTGGAACGGGAAGGAAAGACGGATGTCCAAGCCGCGTCGTCGTAAGCAGAAAAAGCAGGTTAAGCCCGAGCTCAAGCTTAGGCAGTTTGCCTCCACCGAGCTTTCCGACCAGCTTGCCGCCCTTCCCTGCGCCGCCGACCTGCCGCGCTTTATGGTCGACACGGTCGCCGGCGCCTATGCGCCCGCCGATGCCGAGCTCATGATCGAGGGCTTCGGCGCCGCGGCCACACGCCCGGTCACGCTGCGCGCCAACACGCTCAAGGCGACCGCCGAGGACATCGCTGCGGCGCTCGGTGCCGCCGGCATCGCCCACAACCCCGTCGCCTGGTACCCAGACGCCTTTATCCTGCCCGAGGCCCAGGTTTCCGATCTGTGGGATCTCGACATCTACCGCGACGGCAAGATCTACCT
>DXMX01000092.1 GCA_019413955.1 Collinsella sp. | reverse complement strand
CCCGCCGATGAGACGCTCGAGCTCGGCGATATTATCCTTGCCCCGCAGGTTATTGCCCGTCAGGCCCCCGGTTTTGGCAATAGCCCCGCTGACGAGTGCCGTCTGATGCTCGTACACGGAATGCTGCACCTGCTGGGCTATGACCACATCGAGGACGACGAGGCCGAGGTCATGGAGGCCCGCGAGGACGCCATCCTGCGCGATCTGGCGCTCGAGCGCGGCGAGGACCCCAAGCTGGTCCACGTCGGCCCCATCACCAACCACGCCCACGACTAGGAGCCGTCTATGATTCCCGGATCGAACAAGGACCATCCGTCCTTCTTTAAGTCGTTTTCCTACGCCATGGAGGGCTTCGTTACCGCCGTCAAGACCGAGCGCAACATCAAGGTCATGCTCGTTGCGGGCGTGTGTACCGTCATTGCCGGCTGCATCGTGGGACTCGACATTGCCGAGTGGGCCACGATTATCATCTGTTGTGGCCTGGTGATTCACGGCGAGCTGTGCAACACCGCTATGGAGGCCATCGTCGACCTGGCGACCCAGGAGCTCCATCCGCTGGCCAAGCGTGCGAAGGACATCGCCGCCGCCTCTGTATACATTCTTTCCATCACCGCCGCGATTGTGGGCGTGCTGGTATTTGCCCACGCGCTCGGCTTTATTTAGAAAGGGATTCCCATGTCCGACAATATGCAGCCTATCGATGAGATTTTGGATGACGAGGCCGAGGAGTTCGACCCGTTTGAGGGCATGAGCGACGAGGAACTCGACGCCCTGTGCGACGAGGATGAGAACCTCGCGGGCTTTGGTGACGTGGAACCCGGTTTCCGCAGCGGCTTTGTGGCCCTGGTCGGACGCCCCAACGCCGGCAAGTCCACGCTGCTTAATGCCTGCTATGGCAAAAAGGTCGCCATCACCTCGCCGGTGGCACAGACGACCCGCCGTCGCATGCGCGCCGTCGTCAACCGTCCCGGCTACCAGCTGGTCTTTGTCGATACCCCGGGTATTCATAAGCCCAAGGACGGCCTGGGGTCCGAGCTCAACAAGAGCGCACTGTTCGAGTTAAACGATGTCGACGTCGTCGCGTTTTTGATTGATGCCACCAAGCCGATCGGCAGGGGAGACGCCTGGGTTGCCGAGCGCGTCAGATGCGCTCGTTGCAAGAAGGTCCTGGTGCTCACCAAGGCCGATGAGGCCGACCCCGCACAGGTCATGGAGCAGCTTAAGGCTGCCCACGAGCTTATGGAATATGACGACGAGATTGTGACGTCGTCGGTCAAGAACTTCAACGTCGATGCCTTTATAGAGACCGTTGCGCACTTTTTGCCCGAGGGTCCGCGTTGGTTCCCCGAGGACATGGGTACTGACGCTTCCGATGAGACGCTCGTTGCCGAGTTTGTGCGCGAGAAGGTCTTGCGCCGCACCCGTGATGAGATTCCGCACTCCGTTGGCGTGATCTGCGATGCGCTCGAGCAGACCAAGAAGGTACTGCGCGTGCACGCCACCATTTACGTCGAGCGCGAGGGCCAAAAGGGCATCATCATCGGCAAGGGCGGCGAGATGATCAAGCATGTCGGCATTGATGCCCGTCGTGACCTTGAGCGTATCTTTGGCACTCAGGTCTTTTTGGAGCTCGACGTGAAGGTCAAGGCCGGCTGGCGCGATGACGAGGCGCAAATCCGCCGCTTTGGCTATAACGCCGAAGATTAAGCCTCGGCGTTCATGGCAGGCTCTCGCACATATCGCACGAAGGTGCTCGTCCTCGACAAGACTAAGCTCAAGGAAACCGACCTGATCTTGACGATGCTCGACGAACGGGGGCGGCAGGTGCGTGCCGTGGCCAAGGGCGCACGTAAGCCTGGCGGTCGCCTTGCGGCCCGCTGCGAGCTCTTCTGCACCGTTGATATGCTGTTGGCGCATGGACGGTCGCTCGACGTGGTTTCTCAGGCCGAGCTTATGGAGGCGCCGCTCGGTGCTGCTCCTGACTACGAGACGACCTGTGCCGCCAGCGCGATTGCCGAGGTTGCGCGCGTGTGCTCGTTCGAGGATACCGAGGATCCATTTACCTTTGCCATTACACAGCGGGCGCTCACGCTTGTCGGCAGCGGGCTCGACTCGGCACATATGGACCTGCTCGTGGCGGCCTTTGTCTTTAAACTGCTGTCGCACGTTGGTTACCGACCCGATTTCTCGGCATGCGTGCTATGCGGAGACCCCATGCTGTCGTATTTTTCGCCCCAGGCGGGCGGCCTCATGTGCGGCTCATGCGCGTCGAGCGTTCCGGGCGCCGAGTTGGTCTCAACCGGCGAGGTCGCATGGCTTCGCGCCCTCATGTCCATGACGTTCGATTCCCTTATGGACGAGCGGATCGATCCGCATACGGCTGCGTTTTTGCTGGGGCTTTCGCATGTTTGGGCCGCCACGCACACCGATCAGCGGCTCCGTGCGATGGAATTCATGTTGGGTCGGTGATGATGCGCAGGCGCGCGTCGCTTGTGGTAACATACCGACCTGTTGGTACCTCGACCTTGGATGTTCGCTCCACCGGCGGCTTCTCAGTCCGAGGCGAATAGAGTCGCCCACGGGCGACGCGAAACGAAAGGTGAAACAATGACTGTTTCCAAAGAGCGCAAGGCGGAGCTGACCGCCCAGTTCGGTAACTCCCCGGTCGATACCGGTAACCCCAAGGTTCAGGTCGCCATCCTGTCCGAGCGCATCAAGGAGCTGACCGAGCACATGAAGTCCCACCAGAAGGACTTCCACACCCGTCGTGGCCTGCTCATGCTCGTTGGCCGTCGTCGTCGTCTTCTCTCCTACATCAAGAAGAACGACATCGTCGAGTACCGTGAGCTCATCAAGGCTCTGGGCATCCGCGACAACATCCAGTAACGGATTTGTACATGCTAAGAGCGTCCTGCGCAGCGGGGCGCTCTTTTTGTGTAAGGGCGTGAACAATCACGCTCTGAAGCGTGGCGGGGGCAGGGGGCCCGCGTCACATGAGAAGCCCGCAGGCAAGGGGCCTGTGGGGTAAAGGAGAACAATGACACTCGTATCCAAGACCTTTGAGCTGTACGGCAAGACCTACACCTTCGAGTCCGGCGAGCTTGCCAAGCAGGCCACCGGTGCTTGTCTGGTCAAGCAGGGCGACACCACGATGCTCGACACCGTGGTCGTCTCCAAGGAGCGCAAGAATTACGACTTCTTCCCGCTGACCGTCGACTTCAACGAGAAGATGTACGCTGCCGGCCGTATCCCGGGTGGCTACCTCAAGCGCGAGGGCCGTCCCAGCGAGAAGGCCACGCTCACGGCTCGTATGATCGACCGCCCGATCCGCCCGAGCTTCCCGGACGGCTTCCGCAACGAGGTCCACATCGTCGCCACCTCGCTCGTCGCCGACCAGGTTAACCCCTTCGACGTCATCAATGTCATGGGCGCCTCTTTGGCTATGACGCTCGGCGGCGTGCCCTTCGAGGGCCCGCTTGCCTGCGTGCGCATCGGCCGTAACGTGGAGACCGGCGAGTTTATCGTCAACCCCACCTATGAGGAGCGCGAGAACTCCGACCTGGACCTGGAGCTGGGCGGCTCTGCCGACTTTATCTCGATGGTCGAGGCCGGCGCCGAGGAGATCTCCGAGGACGACATGCTCGCCGCTATGAAGTTTGGCCAGGAGGCCCTCGCTGCCTTCTGCCAGGCTCAGGACGAGTTCGTCGCCGAGTGGGAGCAGGTCAACGGCGCTATCGTCAAGAAGGAGTACCCGCTTGACCAGCCCGTCGAGGAGGTCCAGGAGCGCATCTTCGCCCACTACGACGAGATGGCCGCTGCCCTGCGCGACGCCGACAAGCTTTCCCGCATCGGTAAGGTCGAGGCTCTGAAGGAGTCCATCCGCGCCGAGTTCACCGACGAGGAGCAGGCTGCCTGGGAGCGCGAGATCCCCGTGGCACTCAAGAAGCTCGAGAAGAAGGCCATGCGCACCATGGTCGTCGAGACCGGCGAGCGCGTCGACGGTCGTGCCGCCGACGAGATCCGTCCCATCATGGTGAAGGACAACTACCTGCCGCTCGTTCACGGTTCCGGCCTGTTCCAGCGTGGTCAGACCCAGGTGCTCTCCGTCCTGTCGCTCGGTATGCTCAACGAGGGCCAGCGTCTGGATACCATCGAGCCCACCGAGGGCAAGCGCTACATGCACCACTACAACTTCCCGCCGTTCTGCACCGGCGAGACTGGCCGCATGGGCAGCCCTAAGCGCCGCGAGATCGGTCACGGCAACCTGGCCGAGCGCGCTCTGCTTCCGGTGCTTCCCGACGAGAACGAGTTCCCCTACGCCATCCGCGTCGTCTCCGAGGTCATGGAGTCCAACGGCTCCTCTTCGATGGCTTCGACCTGCGGTTCCACGCTCGCCCTTATGGACGGCGGCGTGCCCATTAAGCGCCCGGTCTCCGGTATCGCCATGGGCCTGATCCAGGAGGAGGGCAAGACCGTGGTCCTGTCCGACATCCAGGGTCTCGAGGACTTCCTGGGTGACATGGACTTTAAGGTCACCGGCACCACCGAGGGCATCACCGCCCTGCAGATGGACAACAAGGCCACCGGCCTCACCTTCGACATCCTGGCCCGCGCCCTGCAGCAGGCCAAGGAGGGCCGCGCCTTCATCCTTCAGAAGATGCTCGATGTGATCCCCGAGCCGCGTCATACCACGCGCAGCACCGCTCCGCGCATCGTCTCCATCCAGGTTCCGACCGATAAGATTCGCGACGTCATCGGTTCCGGCGGCAAGGTCATCCGCGGCATCCAGGACGAGACCGGCGCTTCGGTCGACATCCAGGAGGACGGCACCGTCTTTGTCGGCGGCACCGGCGAGTCCGTCGATCAGGCCGTCGAGCGCATTAAGCTCATCATCAAGGTTCCCGAGCCGGGCGAGGAGTACACCGGTCGCGTTGTCTCCATCCAGCCGTTCGGCGCCTTCGTGAACCTGCTGCCCGGTAAGGACGGCCTGCTGCACATCTCCCGCGTCGCCAAGGGCCGCGTGGAGAAGGTCGAGGACGTCCTCAACGTGGGCGACGAGGTCAAGGTCGTCGTCATCGAGGTCGACGATCGCGGCAAGATCTCGCTCGATCGTCTTGACAAGCCCGAGGCCCCGGCTCGTGCCGAGGGTGCCTCCGAGGGTGACGGCGAGCACTTCCAGCGCCGTGAGCGTCCGCGTCGCGAGCGCTCTGAGCGCAGTGACCGTCCGCGCCGTCCCGGCGACAACGGAGGCCGCAAGCCCCGCCGTCACCACGACGCCGAGTAACAGCTACACATAAACAGCTCAACAAGGGCGACCCCACTGCGGGGTCGCCCTTTTGCTATTCCCGGCGGCCGGTTTGCCAGAAGCGCCCCGTCGGTTGTTTCAGACCCGTTTCG
>DXMX01000091.1:1337-5541 GCA_019413955.1 Collinsella sp. | reverse complement strand
ACGAGCGGGGGCTCCTATCTTTTTAGTGCCCTCGGATTGGGTCATAGTGTCTGTCGTTGCCAAAACATCGGCGTTGCCGGGCCGGCACTTGGGGACGTTCCTTTTCTGCCGGCACCTGGGGACACTCCTTAGCCGTTGGGGGCGTTCTTAAACGACTAGTCTGGGCGGCGGCCGTGTGCTGCTGTCCGCGTGGCGGCGTATAATCGGCGGCAGATGACTTGAACGTTAGGAAACCATGACCGATAGCATGCAGCAGATGGCGCTCGACACGCTCGGCGCCTATTTTGGCTACACCTCGTTTCGCCCGGGACAGGACCGCATGGTCGATGCGATCCTTGCCGGTCGTGATGCGCTGGGTGTTATGCCCACGGGCGCCGGCAAGTCCATTTGCTACCAGGTGCCCGCGCTCATGCTGCCCGGCATCACCTTTGTGGTGAGTCCGCTGCTGTCGCTTATGGAGGACCAGACCCGTGCGTTGCTCGCGGCGGGTGCGCGACCCAGCTATCTCAACTCCAGCCTTACTCCGGCCCAGCAAAACACCGTGCTCAAGCGGGCGCGCGAGGGCCGCTACCAGCTTATGTATGTGGCGCCCGAGCGCTTGCTCGAGCCGCGTTTTTTGGCCTTTGCGCAGGAGGCTGCGGGTTCCGCCGGCATTGGCGTGCCGCTCGTGGCCATTGACGAGGCCCACTGCGTGAGCCAATGGGGCCAGGATTTCCGTCCCGCTTACCTGCAGATTCGCGAGTTTATCGATTCCCTGCCGCAGCGCCCCATCGTGGCGGCCTTTACCGCTACGGCGACCGAGCGTGTGCGCGCGGACATTCAGCAGATACTTGGCCTGCAAAACCCCGCGACGGTAGTGACGGGCTTCGATCGCAAGAACCTCTACTTTGGTTGCGAGGAGATGGGCGACAAGGCCAAGACTGCCTGGGTGCGCGACTACGTGATCGCGCATTCGAGCGAGAGCGGCATCGTGTATTGTTCGACCCGCAAGACAGTTGATGCGCTGGCGGGCGAGCTTGCCGAGGCACTGGGCCCCAGCGGCATTCGCGTTGGCCGCTACCATGCCGGCATGGGCAACGACGCCCGTCGCCAAAGCCAGCGCGCCTTTATCGACGACGATATCCAGGTGATGGTTGCCACCAACGCCTTTGGCATGGGCATCGACAAGCCCAACGTGCGCTACGTGATCCACAACAACGTGCCCGAGAGCATCGAAGCCTACTACCAGGAGGCGGGCCGCGCCGGCCGCGATGGCGACCCGGCCAGCTGCTACTTGCTGTGGAACGGCAACGATTTTCGCATGCGCCGCTTTCTGATCGACCGCGGCGATGCTGCCGATGAGGCGCTCGACGACGAGCAGCGCGCGTGGGCGCTTCAGAACCGTTATCGTCTGCTCAGCCAGATGGAGGGCTACTGCAATACCACCGGCTGCCTGCGCGAATACATGCTGCGCTACTTTGGCGACGAGACCGCGGCCGAGCATGCGGCAGCCGCCGCGGGCGGCACGGCAGACGACGCCGAGGGCTGCGGCAACTGCGGCAACTGTCTCACGCAGTTCGAGGTCGAGGACGTCACCGATATGGCCCGCGCCGCTGTGCGTTATGTGGCCACGCGTCCCATGCGCTTTGGCAAGTCGCTGATCGCCGATGTGCTTCACGGCGGCAACACCGAGCGCATTCGCCAGATGCATCTGGACGAGGACCGCGGCTACGGTGAGCTGTCGAGCGAAGCGGTCGGGCGCATCAAAGACATCATCGGGCAGCTGTGCGGCCGCGGTTACTTGGCCACCTCGCAGGGGCAGTACCCGGTCGTGGGGCTGGGCCCGCGTGCCACCGAGGTCGAGGACGAGGCGTTTGCCTTTACCGTTAAGCGTCGCGCGTCCAAGCGCAAGGCCTCGGCCCGCGCCCGCCGCGCCGTCGATCTGCTGCGCGAGGAGGCCGAGCTGGATCAGCGCCTACGCGTGGGCGACGATGCCGAGCTGTTCGAGCGCCTGCGTGCCCTGCGCAAGGAGATCTCGACGGAGCTGGAGATGGCGCCGTACATGGTCTTTTCCGACAAGGCCCTGCGCGGCCTGTGCCGCCTGCGCCCGCAGACACGCGACGAGCTGATCCAGGTCAACGGCATCGGCGAGAAAAAGGCCGACGCCTTTGGCGAGCAGTTTATGGCGGCGATTGAAGAGTTTGAGTCCGAGCATGCGCGGGATGGAGCGTAACGATGGTAGCCGATAGCAAGACCGAACGTTCCGAGCGCGCCGAGGTGTCCGCCGTGCCGCTGTACCAGCAGGTCATGGACGACCTAAAGGGCGAGATCGCGCGCGGCGTGTACGTGGCCGGCTCGCGCATTCCTTCCGAGATGGAGCTCGCGAAGTCCTACGGCGTGGGGCGCATCACCGTGCGCCGTGCCATCGAGGAGCTGTCGCGCGCGGGGTATCTCAACCGCCAGCAGGGGAGGGGTACCTTTGTGTGCGCTCCCAAGCTCAAGCGCAAGATTCGCCAGAAGGGTGACGTCCAGAGTTTTTCCGAGGGTTGTGCTGCCAACGACATGGTGCCGGGTGCGCGTCTGGTGTCGCGCACGGTGGTTGCGGCGACGCGCGAGGATGCGGCGTTCTTTGGCGTGGAGCCCGGCTGTGAGCTTATCGTGGTCGAGCGCGTGCGCACGGCCGACGGCATCCCTGTCATGCTCGAGAACAACGCCTTTGTGCTCGCCGACCATCCCTACCTGCAGACGCTTGCCGACAAGGACCTCACGGACAATTCCATCTTTGCGCTCGTTGCCGAGCATTCGGGTCGCGCGCCGCTCAAGTCCGACCCCTGCACCGTGGAGATTGCGCTTGCCGATGCTCAGGCGGCCCCGCTGCTGGAGGTGCCGGTCGGTGAGCCGCTCTTCTATATGGAGGCGTACTTTACCGATGAGGACGAGCGGCCCTTGCTGCTCGGACGCCAAAAGATTGTGGGCTCGCGCTACGTCTTTGACATCTAACATCCACAGATAGAACAACATAGAACAACTTTGGTGAAATGACTTCACGGGCGTTGCCGTGCGTGTTATAAATAGGACAACATAGAACGACAGCAGGTACGAGCTGCCGTCGCTCAAAACCGCCCCACAAGGAGGAACATCAGGATGAACGCACACGATCTGATTCAGGAAATCATCGAGCGCAAGGGCAAGATTGAGAACGTCTTTTGGATCGCCTGTGGCGGTTCGATGATCGACCTGATGCCGGCCAACGAGCTGCTCAAGCGCGAGGCCACCACGTTTACCTCGACGGTCTACACGGCACGCGAGTTTTGCCTGATGGCCCCCAAGAGCCTTGGCGAGAAGTCGCTCGTTATTGCCTGCAGCCACAGCGGCAACACGCAGGAGGTCGTCGACGGCTGCGAGATGGCGTTGGCTGCCGGCGCCGAGGTCGTCGCCCTCACCGACTGCGAGGGCTCCAAGATCGACAACGGCAAGTGGACCACCTGGGTCTACCCCTGGGGCGAGGGCGTGCCGCAGGCCGAGGTCCCGCAGGGCATCGGCGCTCTGATCGCCGCCGAGCTACTCGACCAGCAGGAAGGCTACGAGGCACTCGCCGACATGTACGAGGGCCTCAAGCAGATGGATGCGCTGCTGCCCGCCGCCCGCGAGAAGGTCAACGCCGAGCTGGGCGCCCGCTTTGCCGAGCTCTGCCAGCAGCACAAGTTCTTCTATATCCTGGGCTCCGGACCCAACTTTAGCCAGACCTACGCCATGGCCATCTGCTCGCTCATGGAGATGCAGTGGCAGCACTGCTGCTACATCCACTCCGGCGAGTACTTCCACGGCCCGTTCGAAGCCACCGAGCCCGGCGTGTTCTACTTTGTGCAGCTTGGCGCGGGCGAGTGCCGCCCCATGGAGGAGCGCGCTCTTGCGTTCCTCAACACGCACACCGACACGATCGTGGTGCTCGACGCGCTCGAGTACGGCGTGGGCGAGGTACCTGCCAGCGTGCGTTCGTACCTGGAGCCGATCTTCTTCTACAACATGAGCTGCGAGCTGCGCGCCGCCCGCGGCAAGGTCTTCGACCACAGCCCCGAGGTTCGTCGCTACATGGGCATCGAGCAGTACTAATATACCGGGAATAGCCTCTCACGACGGGGTCTGCGCTGCGCGCAGGCCCCGTTTTGCGTTGTGGCGGCCGGATTCGTTTTCGCAAGGGCGCTGCGTGAGTCAAAAAGGCGGG
>DXMX01000091.1:0-1327 GCA_019413955.1 Collinsella sp. | reverse complement strand
CCCGCTTGGTATCGCGCTTAGATTCGCAAGGTTGCGGCAGCCAGCGGCCTACTTTGCGTCGTAGGCCTCGGCGTCCCACCAGTCGAGCTGGGCGATGTTGTCGCGGATGTGCTGGCAGCTCTTGTGGAAGCCCTCGAGCTCGTGCTCGGACAGGTCCAGCGTATAGACCTCCTCGACGCCCTCGGCACCGATCACGCACGGCAGGGAGGTAAAGATGCCCTCCTCGCCATACTGGCCGGTCATGAGCGTGGAGGCGGAAAGCACGGCGTGCTCGTTGTGCAGAACGGCGGCGCAGACGCGTGCGGCGGAGTTGGCGACGGCATACTCGGTGCACTGCTTGCCCTGGTAGGTCACATAGCCGCCCTTGCGCGCGAGCTCCTCGACCTCCATGTGGTCAAAGGCGTACTTGTCGGGGTTTTCGGCCTGGAGCTCGTTGAGGCTCTTGCCGGCGATGGTCGCGGCCTTAAAGGCAGCCAGCTGGCTAAAGCCGTGCTCGCCGATCATGTAGGCGTCGATGGACTTGGGGCTCACGCCGACCTTCTTGGAGATCTCGGTGCGCAGGCGGGCGGAGTCCAGGCCGCAGCCCGAGCCGATGATCTTCTTGGGATCGTAGCCGGTCAGGTGCCACAGCTCGGTGCACACGACGTCGCAGGGGTTGGAGATGCTCACGAAGATGCCGTCAAAGCCGGCGTCGACGATGCGCTTGGCAAAGGTGCGGGCGGCGTCGGTGGTAAAGAACAGCTCGCCGTCGCGGTTGCCAGCTGCCAGCGCGACCTTACCGGCGGCGTTGACGATGACGTCGCAGCAGGCCAGCTCCTCGTAGTGGTCGTAGCAGTTGACGATCTTGGTGTTATACGGGACAAACGAAAGGGAGTCGCGCAGGTCCTGGACCTCGGACGTCACCTTGGCCTCGTTGATATCGCACAGGTACAGCTCGTCGGCAATGCCCTGCATAAGCAGGCTGTTGGCGACATGTGCTCCTACGTGGCCCTGGCCGACCACACCGATCTTACGCGTCTGGTACATATATGTATCCTTTCGGCCGAGTTTTTCGCGTCGAACCATTGTAGCGTCCAGCTGCCACTTTGCTAGACTAAAGCGCCGTAGATTTTTAGGACATGCCTTAATCTCTACTTTTGGAGTGATTTGGGCCGCTGACGGCATCGCTGGGCGATGTGCTCGCGCGGATGGGGCCGCTCGTTGTACCATAGCTGCAACTGACTCGTAAGGAGCATCCATGCCCATTCGCATCCCCGACGCCCTCCCTGCCGCCGCGCAGCTCGAGAGCGAGAACATCTTTGTCATGACCGAGTACCGCGCGTTGCAC
>DXMX01000090.1 GCA_019413955.1 Collinsella sp. | reverse complement strand
CGTCGCCCAGTCCCAGCACGTCCTGCAGCGGCATCATCACGAGCGGTGCACCGCTTGCCAGGGCATTGCCCATGAGCTCGCTTGCCAATGTAATGCCGCTCGGCTCATCGCCGCCTGCAAAGGAGCGCGTGCACCAGCCGGCAAGTGTCGAGGTGTCGTGCGTCGAGGTGTACAGGATCTTTCCCGGTGTGGGGTGAATTCCGCAACGAACGTCGTAGTCGCTAAACTCCAGCACGTCCATGCCGGGGAAAACGCAGGTCGAAGCCATGGCGCGAACGCCGGGCGTCAGGTAACCCAGGTCCTCGGCGATAAAGTTGAGCGGACCCAGCTCTTCATAGGCGGTCTGGAACAGGTCCTTGCCCGGGCCTGCCAGCCAGCGGCCGTCGGCACAGGCCTTACCGGCGGGAATGCTAAAGTAGCTGTGGAAGCCCAGGAAGTGGTCCAGGCGCACGCGGTCGTAGAGCGAAAACGCACGGCGCAGGCGGTCGAGCCACCAGCGATAGCCGTTCTCCTTCATGCGATCCCATCGGAAGGTGGGGTTGCCCCACACCTGGCCCTCGGGCGCAAAGTTGTCGGGCGGCGCGCCCGAAATCTCAATCGCCTTGCCGGTATCGGACAGCCAGAAGTTCTCGGGCTCGCTCCACGCGTCGGCCGAATCGTCCGAGACATACATCGGGATATCGCCGATGACCTCGATGCCCTTCTTGTGCGCATAGTTCATGAGCTCGCACCAGGCAAGGTCAAAGCGATACTGCATGTACGCCTGCAGCTCGGCCTCGTCGTGGAAGCGCTTGTCATCGATCAGATACTCGTTGTAGCGCGCGACATCTGCCGGCCAATCGTGGCGCGACTCGCCCTCAAAGTACTTCTTAACGGCCATGTAGACGCAGTACTTCTCGAGCCAGTCGGCGTTGCGATGTTTAAACGCCGTGTACAGCGGGTCGGCATCCTCGCCGCCGTGAGCCTTCCATGCAGCAAAGTCGGCGGCCAGCTCCTCGCGACCCTCGGGTAGCAGATCAATATTGCCTGCAAAGGCCGAGGGGCCGGCGTAGGGGGAGCGGAAGAAGTCCGTGGGGTTGACGGGCAGGACTTGCCAGTAGCGCATGCCCATAGCGGCCAGATGGTCGATAAAGCGACGCGTGGGCGCACCGATTGTGCCGGGCTTGCCGTCATCGGTCGGCACCGAGGTGATGTGGCACACAACGCCCGCGCCATGATCGAGCGGCTCCTGCAGGCGCTTCTCGGCATGGTGATAGATGATCGAAGAGCCCAGCGGGTACAGGTCGAGCGTGACGGTACCGTTGTGGATCTCGCACTCGTGACCGCTGATCACGTCGCTCGCGCATTCGCCGAGCGCCGGAATCGTCACGCGGTGCGAATTGCGCAGACTGCGGTTGATGATAACCGTCGCGGCCTCGCCGTCTTTGCCCGTGCGGGTGTAAGCCAAGACTTCGTCGTTGAGCGCAAAGGCCTTGATCTCGCCATCGACCATAAAGGGCAGCGCACGGCGCACGGCAGACGCGTTCTTAACGATGGCCAGTGTGTCGAAGTCGTGGAGTTGGTCCTTGGTCGGCAGGGTACGGCGGTTGCCCGGATCGGTGAGGCCCTCCAAGCCGTATTCATCGCCGTAATAGATTGAGGGTACGCCCGGGAAGGTCATCTGCATGAGCGTCGCCAGCCAAAAACGGCTCTTGGCCAGACCCATCGAGTTCTCGTCCAGGCGCCATTTGCTGCGCTCGCTCTCGGGCAGCTGCGACTCGTCGGGGCCACCGCCGAGCACCGAGATGATGCGCGGACGGTCGTGGCTCGAAAGCAGATTGAGCGCGCAGGCCAGTGCCTCGCGCGGGTAGTTCTCGCGCAGGGTTTCGATATCCTCGGCTGCCTGGTAAGCGTTCTTGTAGCCCATCAAAAAGCCGATGACCATGTCGCGGAAGGGGTAGTCCATGGCGGAGTCGAGCTCCGAGCCCTGCAGATAGCGACGCAGGTGGCCATAGCTGATCTTGTTGGAAGCGTCCTCCCAGACTTCGCCGAGCAGCAGTGCGTCGGGCTTCTCGGCGAGCACGGCCTTTTTGATTTCGGCCAGGAAGTCGTCGGAAAGCTCGTCGGCCACATCGAGTCGCCAGCCATGGGCACCGGCGCGCAGCCATTTACGGATCACGCCGTCCTTGCCCAGGAGCCGCTCGCGCACCAGTTCGGAGCTCTCATTGATGGCGGGCATGTTGCCCACGCCCCACCAGCAGTCATACGAACCGTCCTCATGGAAGTAAAATGCATCGCGCCACGGCGAGTCCTCGCTCTGCCAAGCACCGACGCCGGGATAATTGCCGTAGCGGTTAAAGTAGATCGAGTCGTCGCCCGTATGGTTGAACACACCGTCTAGAATGATGGAAATGCCAAGCTTCTCGGCCGCCTCGCACAGCTCGGTAAAGTCCTGCTCGGTGCCCAGAATCGGGTCGATCTTGGTGTAGTCGGCCGTGTCGTAGCGGTGGTTGCTCGCGGCCTCAAAGATGGGGTTGAGGTAGATGGCCGTAAAGCCCAGCTCGGCAATGCGGGGCAGGTCATTTTGGATACCCTTGAGCGAGCCGCCGTAAAAATCCCAGGTCTTGATGGAGCCGTCTTCGGCACGCTCGTACTCGGGCGGTTCGTTCCAGTCCTCGACCATGCGGCGCTGGATTCCTTTGCGTGGTTTTTCAACTTCGGCAAGCGTGCGCTCGCGCCAGTTTTCATCGCGGGCATAGCGGTCGGGGAAGATCTGGTAGACCATGCCACGCTCGTACCACTCGGGACGAACTTTGCGGTGCTTGTAGACGGTGATCTGGAAGGACGGGACCTCGGCGTAGTTGTAAGTTACGCCCTCGCCACCGGTGCGACCCTGCGGTGCGCCCAGACGGACCTCGGGCTGGCCCTCGATGTTGCAGATAAAGCTGTACCAGATAAGACAGGGCTCGGCGCACTCAAGCTCTACGGTAAATATGCCGTCGCCCTCGTGCGTCATGGGATACAGAGATTCACCGATCTCATCGACCCAGGTGCGCAGCGTAAGCGTTGCCTGGTTGGGGTCGGCATCCTCCAAAATCACCGAGAGCGAAACGGAAGTTCCAGTGGTCACAGCGCCAAACGGAGTGCGAAACTGCGGCAGACGGCTGTTGTGAATCAATCTCATAATTCGGTCCAGTTCAATAGAATCACGGCCTGCGGGCCATGGGCTTTACGCACAGGATATAAGTATATATGTTGCACACAGGCTGTATAAACAACATCCGTTTACCATCGGCGAACGGTTGTCCTAGAAAATCGTTTTACCACCCAAATTATCGCGATATTTAAAAACGTCTATACCGATACTATTTGTAGCCAACCAAAAGTACTTCGGTTTACTACGACGAATTGAATGATCTCAACAACAGTCATTTTGGTGATATTAAAACCGCAGCTAGAAGCGTTCTTAATTTCGAAGATTACTCGCCGTGGTCGGCCGGAGCCATTTTGTCGTAGTAAACCGGCCCTCTTTTTAATGCGAAGTTCAACGCAAAAGAGGGCGCCTGGTTGGGGCGCCCTCTTTTGCGTTGAGGATTTAGTTTTAATCGTCCGGATTAGCGGCGCTTGCGGGCGGCCGTTGCCTTGCGGACGGAGGTCTTCTTGGTCGGAGCCTTTTCCTCGGCCGAAACGGCGGGGGAGACCGGGGTCTCCTTGGCGGGCTCGGTCTTTGCCTTAGTCTTGGGAGCGGCCTTAACCTCGGCAGCCTTCGGAGTCGGCTCGGCCTTTACTGCGGGCTTGTCCTCGGCCTTACCCTCTGCCTTGGGAGCTGCAGCCTTGGTCGTGGTCTTCTTGGCCGTCGTCGCGGCGCGTTTGCGCGTGGTGGTCTTGGCGGCCGGCTTTGCCTCGACAGCTGCCTTGGCCTCGGGCTCGGAGGGCGCCTCCTCGACCTTGACGGCGGGCTTTGCAGTAGCCTTCGGGGCCGTCTTCGCGGCGGCCTTCGTCGTAGCGGCCTTGGCCGTCGTCGACTTCGTAGCCGTGGTCTTCTTGGCTGCCGTTGCCTTCTTGGTGGTTGCAGCCGTCTTCTTGGCAGCGGTCTTGACCGGAGCCTTTGCCGCAGGCTTAGCCTCGGCGGCGGCCTTTACCTCGGGAGCAGCCTCGACCTCGTTGGCCTTCTTGGCAGCGGCGGTCGTGCGCTTGCGCGTGGTCGATGCCTTGGCAGTAGTTGCCTTGGCAGCGGTGGTCTTGCTCGCAGCGGCCTTCGTGGTCGTAGCCTTCTTAGCCGTTGCCTTGCGGGTCGTCGTCTTTTTGGTGGCAGGCTTCGCAGCGGGCTTCACCTCAGGCTCGGGCTCGGGAGCAGCCTCGACCTTCACCTCAGGATCGGCCTTAACGGGCTTAGCTTCAGCCGGCTTCTCCTCGACCTTGGGCTCCTCAGCAGCAGCGGGCTCCTTAACGGGCGCCGCAGGCTCGGCCTCATCAGCAACCGGCTCCTCTACGGCCGTAGCAGCCTCCACAGCCGCCGGGCGCTCAATCTCCGGGTGCATAAAGAAGTACAGGTCCAGATACTTGTCGGCCGAGCGCGTCCAGCTAAAGTCCTGGCTCATGGCCTGCGTGACTAGCTGGTTCCATGCCTCACGGTTATCCCAGAACAGGCGTGCTGCGCGGAACACCGCGTCGCCCATCTCGTCGCCGTTAAAGTTGGTAAACGAGAAGCCCGTGCCCTCGCCGGTAAACTCGTTATACGGGATCACGGTGTCCTTCAGGCCACCGGTCTCGCGCACGATGGGCAGGGTGCCGTAGCGCATGGCGATGATCTGCGACAGGCCGCAGGGCTCAAACTTCGAAGGCATCAGGAACATGTCGGCGGCAGCATACATGCGCTGTGACAGCGCCGGATCGAACTCGATGCGTGCGGCCATGGTGCCGGGGTACTTGTCCTGGAAGTAGCGCAGGCCGTCCTCGTAATCGCGGTCGCCGGTGCCCAGTACGGCCACCTGAACGCCGCCGGCAAGAATGCGGTCGAGCGCGTACATGACCAGGTCCATGCCCTTCTGGCGCGTCAGGCGCGTGACCATCACCATAAGCGGGCGGTCGTCGCGAACCTCGAGCCCCAGCTCTTCCTGCAGCTTGGCCTTGCACACGGCCTTGCCGGAACGGTCCTCCACGGTGTAGTTGGCGGCGATGCGCTTGTCGGTCGCCGGGTCAAAGCCCGCGACGTCGATGCCATTCAAAATGCCCTGCAGCGCGTACGAACGCTCGCGCAGCACGCCGTCCAGGCCCTCGCCAAACTCGGGCGTCTGGATCTCGTTGGCATAGGTGGGGCTCACCGTAGTGATGGCATCGGCATAGCGCAGGGCGCCCAGCATGTAGTTGATGCTACAGGCATCGCAACGCAGCTGCGAGGCAGCCGCCGGAATATGCGCCACACCCAGGATGTCCTCCATCACGGTGTCGCTAAACTGGCCCTGGAACGCCACGTTGTGGATTGAGAACACGGTCTTGACGCGGTCGTACAGCGGCAGGCCCTGGTAGAACTCGCGCAGGAACACGGGCGCCAGCGCCGTCTGCCAGTCGTTGC
>DXMX01000009.1:28509-39949 GCA_019413955.1 Collinsella sp. | reverse complement strand
GGGTCGGGCGCCTGATCGAGCATGGCACGGATGGCGGCAGCGGCGTCCTCGCGCTTGACCTCCCACACGCGATGTGTGACGCCCGCGGGATCGGTGACGGCGTAGAGCGATGCGCCCTCTTTGGCAGCGCTCAAAATGATATCCATGACGGGCGACGCCTCGTAGGCGAGCGACACGGGGCGCGGCTGCACCTTGAGCTCGGCGATCGCGCGCGCGGTGGCGAGTGCGTCGATGCTCTCGGCGGCAGCCTCGTCGCCGCCCGTCAGCACGTTAACCGGGCAAATCGCCACGACACCCGTCACGCGTCCCGGCTCACCCGAGCATTCGTACACGTAATACGCCGCGCCTGGATCCTTGAGCATCAGACCATCGGCAATGGCTCCGCGCAGAGCATCGTTGCCGCTCAGGATGCTGCCCATTGCAGGCAGTGCCTCGAGCACGCGGTCCTGAGCCGGGCGGATGCAGGGAAACGGAAGTGCTTTCATGGGGCGGTCCTAACGCACGAGTCGGTTTGTTCGCGGCTTATTATGCCCCAACTTGGCCGCTCGCGTCCCAGAGCACGTTATCGGCGAGCGCGATTAGCACCTGCTGACAACGAACGATGTCGGCGTGGGGCACATATTCGTTGGGCTTGTGGGCGAGCGCGAGCGAGCCTGGGCCATAGCTCATGCAGTTACGGTTACCCGTCTTGCCGGCAATGACGGCAGTGTCGGTGTAGCCGGTAAAGAAGCCGACGGTCGTATCCGTGCCCGTTACATCGTCTGCTGCGCACTTGAGTGCAGCTAGAAGGGGAGAGACCGGATCGCGCTCGATGGCGGGGCGGTCGCCCGTCACGGTGTAGCTGCCATGGCAACCGGGAACGGTGGCTTCGGCGACGGCGATGGCATGCTCGACCATATTGATTGCGGCGGCCGTATCGGTCGGCGGGGTCAGGCGCATGTCGACCCAAACTTTGGCGCGGTCGGGTACGACGTAGGGGCGATATCCGCCCTCGATTTGGCCAAACGTGATGGTCGAAGGCCCCAGCTCATCGTGCGCGGGCAGCGCCGCAAACGCGCGACGAAGCGAACACACGACCTCGGCCATGGCGGCGACGGCATCCGCGCCCTTCCAAGGCTGGCTCGCATGCGCCGTCACGCCAGCCATTTCAATCTCGAACCACGTGCGACCCTTGTGCGCCACCTGGATCTGTCCGTCGGTGGGTTCGGTGTCCAGCACCCATTCGCGCGAGCCGACCCAGCCAGCATCGATCGCGGCCTCTGAGCCGCGCATGAAGTCTTCCTCGTCGACCGAGCAGATGAGCGAAAAGCCGCGGCGTGGCAGCGCGCCATCCGCCGCCACGCGCTCGAGCGTATGGACCAGTGCGGCAATGGCGCAGGCCAGGCCACCCTTCATATCGCAGGCGCCACGGCCATAGAGTTTGTCGTTACGCACAACCGTCCCGAGCGGCGGAATGTCCGCGTCCCAGCCATCGCCCAGCGTAACGGTATCCATATGGCAGATATAGACGAGTCGCGGCTCGTCGCTTTGGCCCGGCACGGTGACCATAAGGTTGCGGCGCCCGGGGAGTACTTCGAGCTCTGCAATCTGCACGGCATCGAGTACCGGATGGCTCAGCTGCGCCAACTGTTCCTCAACCAACGCTTTGATATAGCGTTCAATCTCGCCCTCATACGCACCTGGGTCGGAACTGTCGATCCGCACGAGCCCTTGCGTAAGCCGCCAAGCAAAATCTGTATCAACCATAGGCACCTCACAGATAGTTAGGTCAACATACAGATTGTATGTCAAGAAGCGGCTCGGTGCATTTAATGGAGTGCTCACAAAAACGGGGGCGCCTCTCGTGCGAAAGGCGCCCCCGCGGGCATTCAATGTCGGTGACGGGCGGGCCACATGGGGAACTGCCCGTCAGATCAGCCGGCGCTATTTGATCACGCGAACGCGATACATCGACGGAATCTGCTTGAGTGCTTCGATGGTACCGGTGTCCAGGTGCTCGTCGGTGTCGAACATGGTGTAGGCGTTCTCGCCGGCGGACTCGTTGGTCATGCGCTGCACGTTGGCGTTGTCCTTGGCAAGGATTGCCGTGATCTGGCCGATCATATTGGGCACGTTGGCGTGCAGGCAGGCGATACGGCTTGCGGCGCGTGCCTTACCCATGCTGCAGGCGGGGTAGTTGACGCTGTGGGCGATGTTGCCGTTCTCCAGGTAATCCTTGAGCTCGCTGATGGCCATGTCTGCGCAGTTGGCCTCGGCCTCGCCGGTGCCGGCGCCCGAGTGCGTGGTGATAAACGTATTGGGCATCTTGACCGTCTTGGGCGTGGCGAAGTCGCAGCTAAACCAGCTGAGCTTGCCCTCGCGCAGGGCGGCGTCAACGGCGTCCTCGTCAATGATGGTCTCGCGTGCGTAGTTGATCAGCACGGCGTCCGGGGCCAGCAGGTTGATCTGCTCGGTGCTGATCATGCCGATGGTGTCTGCCTTGCTGGGCACGTGCACGGTGAGGTAGTCGCAGCCGCGGCAGAGATCCTCGAGCGTGCCCACGCGCTGCACCTCGCGGCTCAGCACCCATGCGTGCTCGACGGAAATGAACGGATCGTAGCCGTAGACGTCCATGCCCAGGTCGACGCAGGCGTTGGCGACCTTGGAACCTACGTTGCCCAGGCCGATGACGCCGATGCGCTTGCCCTTGAGCTCGCGGCCCACAAAGGCCTTCTTGGCCTTCTCGGCATCGACCTGAATCTCGGGATCGTCGGCGTTGTCGCGCACCCAGTTCATCGATTGCACCACGCCGCGGCTCGAGAGCACCAGCATGCCCAGGACGAGCTCCTTGACGGCGTTGCTGTTGGCACCGGGGGAGTTAAAGACGACGACGCCCTTCTTGGCGTACTCCTCGACGGGGATGTTGTTGACGCCGGCGCCGCAGCGGGCGATGGCGCGGATGCCCTCGGGCAGCTCGTAGCCGTGCAGGTCGGTGGAGCGCATCAGAATAGCGTCGGCCTCCTCGGCGGTGCCCACAAACTCGTAGCCCTCGCCAAATTCGACTTTGCCGTCCTTGGTAATGTCGTCGATGGTTTTAATCTTGCGCATGAAAAACTCCTTAGCGGATTTGTTTATAACAAGTGGTTTGAAGTGGCTGGTCGGCCCGCTCGTTGCGGGCTAGTTAGATCGCGGACTCAAACTATGCTGCGCTTCGAAGTCCTTCATATACGAGGCCAGTGCCTGCACGTCTTCCATGGTGACGGCGTTGTACACGCTGGCGCGCATGCCGCCGACGAGGCGATGGCCCTTGACGTTTTGAATCTGGTGCTCGGCCGCGCCTGCGACAAAGGCGGCGTCGAGGTCGGCATCGCCGGTACGGAACGTGACGTTGGCGATGGAGCGACTGTCTGTCTGTGCGGTGCCGTGGAATAGTTTGCTGTTCTCGAGCAGGTCGTAGAGCAGGTTGGCCTTGGCCCAGTTGCGCTCGGCCATGGCGGCAAGTCCGCCGGTCTGTTCAACCCAATGGAACACCTTGCCGCACACGTAGATGCCAAAGGTGTTGGGCGTGTTGAGCATGGAGCCCTTGGCGGCTTGGGTCTTAAGGTCCATGTACTGCGGCGTCTGCGCATAGGCCGGGCCTTCGGCGATAAGGTCGTCGCGCACGATGACCACGGTGACGCCCGCGGCGCCGGCGTTTTTCTGCGCGCCGGCGTAGATGAGCCCGTAGCGTTCAACGTCGAGCGGCTGCGACAGAAAGCAGCTCGAGACATCGGCAACCAGCGGCACATCGCCGCAAGCGGGAAGCTCATGGTACATGGTGCCAAAGATGGTGTTGTTCTGGCAGATGTAGACGTAGTCGAGCCCGTCGCCCGCGGCCTCGGCGGCAATGCGCGCGTTGATGTCGGCCATGTCGGGGATGCGGTCGAAGTTGGTATCCTCGGAGCTCGCGAGCAGCACCGCCTCGCCGTACTTGGCGGCCTCCTGGTACGCCTTGCTGGCGAAGTTGCCGGTCACGACGTAGCCGGCGCGGCCGCAGCGCATAAGGTTCATGGGGATGCCCGCAAACTGCAGCGTGGCGCCGCCCTGCAAAAACAGGACACGGTAGTTGTCGGGGATGCTCAGCAGGCGGCGCAGGGTTGCCTCGGCGTCGTCGATAATCTGCTGGTACATGCTAGATCGATGGCTCATCTCGAGCACGGACATGCCGCAACCGCGGTAGTCCATCATCTCGTCGGCGATCTCGGCGAGCACGCTTGTAGGCAGTGCGGCCGGGCCAGCTGAGAAGTTGTGCACACGTGCCATCTTCTAGTTCTCCCTCATAGTCGTTTGAATGTTCGGGATACTTTAGCACAGTGGAGCGCTAGGCGCGACCGCATCACGGTAAAACTCGACTGCGCCGCTATGATTTACAGGATGGTTACATGGGGGAGGGTTGTCTTGAGGCTCGCATCTGATCCGCCTCGATCTTCGCTTGTTTCCAGGGTCGAATGCGACCGTTTACCAGATCGTCGTAGCCACGCGTGATGGCACGTTGAATGCGATACTCGCGTTCTTGGATGGCGGTTAGTGCGCCCGTCTGATCGGAAATAGGCTTTACGTCTGGCATATGAAGCTCCTTACATGGAATCATATGTATAACTCAATGTTGAGTGTAGTGGAGGGTGGGGGTCCGATGCGAGGTGGCTTTGGGCGTGTGCGTGTCTGCATTCGCAAGCGCGTTTATCTGGCAAGTGTGATTTGGGGCGATCTCGTCAAAGCTGCTGAGCTGCGAAAATAACCGTTAACCGGATTTAATTTTGTTGCTCAACATTTGACACGCTGGTCGTGGTAACTTTTTTACCAACAGGTATGATTATTGTCATGTGCGCCGCGCCTGCCTGCCGGGCTGCGGCGCACTTGTGACAGCCTTTGACACCCTTGGAGCGTGCACTGTGGATGTAACCACAAAAAGCGTTCGGGGGGGGGGTGCTCACCCGCGAGCAATTCCTCCCGCATGAGATGCGCATCGTCGCTGTTCTGCGCACGCAGGGCGCAAGCGACGAGCAGGTCATTGTACGCGTAAAGAGCGATAACCTCTTTCAATATCCTACGGAGCGCATGGTTGCCAACCGCGCAACCGTGTGCCTTCGCCGCCTCGACGCCATGATGCCCACGGACGCCGCGTGCGCCGCGCGCGGCATCGACCCCAATACTGCCGCCGAGGCTGCGTTATCCCTAACCGGCCTTATGGCATCTGGTACTCCCACGCAGGCGGACCAGGCCATCTTTTACAGCATGATCTGCCGCTACGACATCGTGCGCGAGCTCGTGCTCGTCGAGGTGGGGGAGCGCCTGCAAAACTTCGACTATGCCTTCACGGCGGCTGACCTCAACGCCTTTATGACGCGCTTTACCACGGAGTATCCGGACGCGGCCCGCTGGACCGAGGCCACGGTCAAGCGCATTAAGGGCTCGCTGCGCCAGACGCTCCGCCACGCCGGCCTTATAGGCGAGGGTCAGGGCCCGGAGTCCGAACGCCTGTCCCCGCTCTTTCTCGACCCCGAGGTCGAGCAGGGCCTGGTCCAGCTGGGCGAGCAGCCTCTTATCGCGGCCCTTACCGGCAGGGCGGTGATGTAGCGTGGCTTCCGTCAACAGCGCTTCCGATTCCGTAGTCACCCCGGCGACCGATCTCACCACCAATATCGGCATCCATTCCCGCCAGAGTGTCGTGGCGGCGCATGCCCGCTCCGAGCGCGCCCGCCAAGAATTTGAGCGCCGCGCGCAGCTCCTGCGTGAGTGCCTGTGCAGCGAGGACTTTTTGGCCAACAAGGGCATAGGTAACGAGATCGGCTTCCATACCTTCTGCTACGACCCTGCGCTCGAGTTTGAGGCGCGTGCGTTATTTGACGTCCTTTCACGCGATGCCGAGGCCGGCAAGCTCCCGTGCACGCTCAAGGTCGTGAATCTCTACGACGCCGTGCTGGCAATTCTCGAAAAGCGCCGCGTCCTCAAGACCATCCCGCGCCAAGAGGAGCGTCGCGGTACCCAGCGCGTGCTCGAGGACGTGGCCAAGTTCGCCTCGCCCGAGAAAGTCGCCGCGTGCATCCTTGAACAAACCGAGCCGCACGTGCCCAGAGACGTCATCCTCCTCACCGGTGCAGGTGAGGTCTTCCCGTTCTTTCGCATGCACACGCTTCTCCACTGCATGCTCGCGGATTTTGATGATGTGCCGGTGATCGCCGCCTATCCGGGCAGCTTCAACGGCTCTTCCTTCCAGCTCTTTAACCGTCTGCCGGCCGATAACTACTACCGCGCCATCGATATCTCGTAAGCACGGCTCCCCGCATACAAGGCCCTGCCGCCGGTAACAACCCTTTGCCATAACGTTCCCAAACCCAAAGGAGCACCCATGGACAACACGATCATTCGCGACCTCTTTGCAAAAGACATCAACCGCTCCATCAACGGCGTGGTCAAGGTCCAGGATTCAAAAGACGAGTCCATCCGTCAGGAGCTTGACGAGTACGTGGTGACGCGCGAGCTGCAGGGGCACTTTGCCACGTTCTTCAAGGCCTACGGCGATGCCATCGATGTGCGCACCGACAAGATCGGCGTGTGGATCAGCGGCTTCTTCGGTTCCGGTAAATCGCACTTTCTCAAGATGCTGAGCTACCTGCTCGAGAATCGCCAGATTGGCGGTAAGAGCGCCATCCGCTACTTTGATGGCAAGATCGTCGACCCCATGGTCGCGGCTGCCATGGAGCGCGCCTGCTCGGTGCCCACGCAAGCCATCCTCTTTAACATCGATAGCAAGGCGGGCCAGTGGAAGCAGGGCGATACGGCTCCCACGGCGCTGCTTCGCGGGTTTGAGCGCATGTTCTACGAGGCGCGCGGTTTCTACGGCGAGGACCTCAAGCTTGCAAAGCTCGAGGAACACATCGATTCCCTGGGCAAGACCCAGGAGTTCCGCGAGGCCTTTGAGCGCGTCAACGGCGATTCCTGGCTCCAGACCCGCGACACCTACAGCTACTTTGAGGACGACGTTGTCGAGGTGCTGCAGAGCGTGCTCGGTATGAGCGAAAAGGCCGCATGGAACTGGCTCGAGGGTTCCGAGGACGAGGTTTTGGCCCCCGATGTCTTTGCCAAAAAGGTCAAGGACTACGTGGACGCTCAGGCAGTGGCCCACGGCGGCAACTTCCGTTTGCTCTTTATGGTCGACGAGGTGGGTCAGTTTATTACAAACGACCAGGACCCAAGCCTTATGCTGAGCCTTCAGACCATCGTCGAGGAGCTGGGTGCCGCCTGCGGTGGCCGCGTGTGGGTGATGGTCACGAGCCAGGAGGCCATCGACAACCTGAGCCTGCCCGTGGGCAACGACTTTTCAAAGATCCAAGGCCGCTTCAATACCCGCCTTTCGCTCTCCAGCTCCAGCGTGGACGAGGTCATCCAGCGCCGTGTGCTCGAGAAGACCGCGCTGGCGGCCGATATGCTTGCACAGGTCTACGAGCAAGACGCCGCCGTGCTCAAAAACAACTTTACCTTTGAGGGTGGCTCGCGCTCCGACCTTGCCGGCTACGCTAACTCCAAGGATTTTGTGGCCAGCTACCCGTTTGTGGGCTACCAGTTTAAGCTCCTGCCCGACGTGATGACCGAGGTGCGCAAGCACGGCGTCAAGGCCAAGCATATGTCCACGGGCGAGCGTTCCATGCTGAGCGCGTTTCAGGAGAGCGCTCAGGCCATCCAGCATGACCAGACTGGTGCACTCGTGCCGTTCTGGCGCTTCTTCGATACTATCTCCAAAGACCTTGAGCACGGCATCATCCAGGTCGTTGTCTGTGCGGAGCGCGCGGCTGAGAACAGAGAAGGTCTTGAGCCCTACGACGTCCGGGTACTTAAGCTCCTGTACCTGATTCGTTACATCGGCTACGTCAAGGCCACGGTCGAGAACGTCTCTATCCTCATGGTCGACAGCCTCGACGTGGACAAGCGCGCCCTTAAGGACCGCGTCAAGGAGTCCCTCGCCCGCTTGGAGCGCGAGAACAAAGTGGCGCGACAGGGCGATACCTACAGCTTCCTCACCGACGAGGAGCAGGAAATTGCACAGGAGATTGCGCGGACCCCGATCGACAACGCGAAGGTGATCGAGTACATCAAAAAGCGCCTGTTCGACAGCATTTACAATGCGTACAAGTTCCATCGCGATCCTAATGACTTCCCCTTTGACCGCTACGTGGATGGCTCGATTCATGGATCCAGCAAGGGTGGTATGGAACTCTCCGTGGTGACCATGGCCGGCGACTTGGCACGTGCGGACGATGCCGAGCTAGCATTGAAATCCGTGGATAAGGCCATCGTGGCCTTGGGCGACGAGGTGGATTATTGGGCCCCACTCGTCAACGCCGCTAAGATTCGCATGTACGCCCAGACGCGCAATCTGCAGGAGCTACCGCCGAGTACCCGCCAGATTGTCGAGGCAAAAATGCGCGAGGCAGCCTATAACGAAAAAGAGGCCGATGCCCTTTTGAGCGAGGCCGTGCTCCATGCACGTTGCGCGGTCAACGGCCGTATGGTCGAAGTTCGCGCCACCAAACCCGCCCAGGTTTTTGAGCAGGTGCTCGCGCAACTGTGTGACGTTGTTTTTGAAAAGGCTGGCTACATCGGCGCGCCGGTTGAGGACGATTCCGATATTCGCTCCACGCTGGCGGGTAACGTCCAGGCGGGGCTCGATGGCATGGATGCGGGCAACACGCGTGCGCTCAGGGAGGTCGAGGACTACCTCAAAGTGCAGCATCAGCGCCATCTGGATACCGCTATGGGCGATATCCAACGCCAGTACCAGCAAAGGCCCTTTGGCTGGCGCGAGGTCGACATCGCAAATGTGGTGGCGCAGCTTGTGGTGGAGCAGCGCGCGCAGGTGCTGTTTGGCGGCCAGACGGTTCAAGCTAACGATAGCCGCATGGTGGCGCTCCTGCGCAAGGATGCCGATAAGGCCCAGGTGCGCTTGCGCGTGCGCATGAGCGACCGGTTGCTGCGCGCCACGGGCGAGCTCATGCGTGATCTGTTTGATCTCAAGACCGTGCCCTCCAACGAGGATAAGCTCGTGGCCGAGCTCAAAGAGCGCCTTGAGGACTTGCGTGAGGTGTGCGTCGCCATGGCACGCGACTACTACACGGGCATCAAGCCGGCCTACCCATATCCCGGTGAGGACGAGTGCGAGAAGATGCGCTCGGAGGTGGCCGACGTCCTTAAGGACCAGAACGAGGCCGAGGCGTTCTTGACCACGTTCACCAAGCATGAGGAGCGTTTGCTCGATGCCAAGGAAGACTTTGATAAGGTGGTTGAGTTCTTCGAGTCCAACCAGCGAACAGCGTTTGACCACGCCAAGGATTTCTTGAGCCGCACCGAGGGTATCGAGTATGCCTCCGATGACATTCCCAGCGCGGTTGAGAATGTGGCAAAGGTGCGCGAGATCCTCAAAGATCCCAAGCCCTACGGCCGCATTAAAGACCTGCAGCCACTTATGGATCCCGTCGAGGACGACATGAAAAAACTCCTGGGTATCCGTCGCAACGAGTTCTTGCAACGCATCGAGAACGATCTGCAGGTTCTGCAGAAGCAGGCCGAGAGCCAAGATGGTTTTGTCAAGCAGGCCAAGGATGCCATAGCGGACGCCAACATCAAGTATGAGTCGTTCAAGAACCGCGCCCACGGCGTCCAGAGCCTCAACGAGCTTAACGCCCTCGCGGCAAACTGGGAAAGCTGGACCATCACGGCAGCCAACAAGATATATGACGCCGTGGACGCCGCGCGCGAACGCATGGAGAACGAGCGCCGTTCCACCGAGGTCACCAGCACGGGCGAGGTGGTCAAAAAGATCACCAATAAAGGCGCTGCAACACCAGGTTCCGTGCCCGTGCCCAAGCCTCAGCGCAAGGTCAAGACCGTGCGTCGCACCGACCTGGCCAAGCCGAGCCGCCTCACAACCGCAGAGGACGTGGAGCGCTACGTGGACGACCTGCGCGCCCGCCTTATGCAGGCGCTTGCATCAAACGACGAGATCCGCATTAACTAACCCACTCAGCCGCCGGCGCCCAAGCATACGCCGGTGGCTTATGGTGTTTTGAAAGGTACGGGAACCATGAACGATTCCGCTCTCAAGAACTTCTGCACGTGGGCCCGCGTGGAACTTATTAACGGCGTGGAGGCGCAGATGGTGCGCTACGGCATCACTGAGCCTACGCTCGCGCCCGCTGGGTCCGAGACCGTCAACGGCCAGCCTCTGAGCCCGCTCGAAGTTGAGCAGCGCGACGAGCTGCTGCGCCTGCAGGCCGCAGAGGGGCACGACGCCCTGCGCGACCGTGCGGCCTACACCTGGTTCAACCGTATCGTGGCCATTCGCTTTATGGATGCACGCGGATGGCTCCCCAGCCGTATGCGCATGCTGAGCCGGGCTGACGGCAGCCATGGCAGCGAGGCCGTGGAGAACGCCCTGGACGTGGAGATTTCCACGGCCGACCTCGAGCGCGTGGCGGAGCTCAAGATGGCGGGTTCCGACGAACCGCTGTGGCGCTATCTGTTTGTGGCTCAGTGCGAGGAACTTGCCGATTGCCTGTCAGGCGTCTTTGAACGCGTGGGCGGAGCCATGGAGCTGCTGTTGCCCCAGGGGCTCATGATGGCCGACGGCGTGGTGGGCAAACTCAACGCAGTCCTCACTGACGAGGACTGGCGCGAGGGCGTGACCGTTCTGGGCTGGATGTATCAGTACTACAACGCTGACGTTAAAGACGAATTCTTCAAGTCCAAGCGCAAGGCAGCGGCGGCGGACATCGCTCCCGCCACGCAGCTCTTCACGCCCGAGTGGATTGTGCGCTATATGGTCGAGAACTCGCTCGGCCGTCTGTGGATGCTCAACAACCCGGGGAGTTCTCTACGCGAGCACATGAAATATTACATCGAGCCCGATGCTGCGCACGAGGACTTCATCCGCATCTCGGGCCCCGAGGAGATCACGCTCTGCGACCCCGCATGTGGCTCGGGCCATATCTTGGTCTATGCGTTTGAGCTGCTCTTCCATATGTACAAGGAGCGGAGCTATCGTGAGCGCGAGATTCCCGAGCTTATTCTTACCAAAAACCTTTCGGGTATGGAAATCGATTCCCGCGCGGCGCAGATTGCGGAGCTGGCGCTTGCCATGTGCGCACGCGAGTACGACCGTCGCTTTTTCAAGCGCGCCGTGCGCGCCGACGTTACCGTGCTCTCGAGCATCCCACTGGGGGAGGACGAGCTGCCGGGCAACAAGAAACTCGCCGAGGAGCTGAGTCATCTGGGTGAGATCGGCTCGCTTCTCAATCCTTCAGAGGCCGAGATTGACGAGCTCAAGGCTGCCGCCGCGAGCTGTTCCGACGACCTTTTTGCCGCTGCTACCAAAACTAAGCTCGAAAACGCTGCCGCCATCTGCGAGAAGCTGTCCCGTCGTTTTACC
>DXMX01000009.1:27734-28499 GCA_019413955.1 Collinsella sp. | reverse complement strand
TACCTGCACCGTGGCGAATCCTCCGTATATGGGCAGCAGCAGCTTTAACCCCTTCATGTCCAAGTGGGTCAAGAAGAACTATCCCGACGTGAAGAGCGACCTTTGCACGTGTTTTATCGAGCGCGGATTCAGCCTTGCCAAGGACCGCGGCTACGCGGCCATGGTCACCATGCAGAGCTGGATGTTCCTGGGCAGCTTCGAGAAGATACGCGCCAAGGTTATCGACAACAAGACAATCGTTTCCATGGCCCATCTGGGCCCTCGCGCGTTTGATGCTATCGGCGGCGAGGTCGTCAACGTTACCGCCGACGTCATCTACAACGGCCGCGCGGCATACGAGGGCGCCTACGTGCGCCTTGTTGATATCAACGGCTCTGAGGCCAAGAGGCTCAAACTGGTCGAGGCCATCCAAAACCCCGCCTGCGGCTGGTCCTACTGCCGCGACGCCGACACCTTCAAACAAATCCCCGGCACCCCCATAGCCTACTGGGCCAGCGACGCCCTTCTCGGTGCCTTTGGTTCCTTGAGGAAGTTATGCTCTGTGGCAAAGACATCCAAAGGCATTATCACCGGTGATAACGATAAGTTCATTCGCTTGTGGTGGGAGATCAAAGCGTCTTCAATTTGCATGAATGCAAGAAATAGTTTTGAAGCCTTTTCGTCTGGAAAGGAATGGTTCCCATGTGCTAAAGGCGGTGGCTTTCGAAAATGGTCCGGAAATCAAGAGAGTGTCGTTAGATCTGTCTCTTATACACATCTGACGCT
>DXMX01000009.1:20597-27724 GCA_019413955.1 Collinsella sp. | reverse complement strand
ATTGTCAAGATTACAACGATGATTTTAAATTCATACCGTCTGTCTCTTGGACTTGCGTTACGAGCGGTGAACCCTCTTTTCGATATGTATCCGGCTGTCTCTCTGAGCATGCTGGGATGAGCTATTTCCCAATGAAAGCTGATCCATTTGTGCTTCTAGCTCTCTGTAATTCATCAGTCATATGTGAGTGTCTCTCGATTCTTTCTCCAACGTTGAACGTTAACGCTGGGGAGGTTGATTCTCTGCCTGTTGCTTCTTCTGACGATCTTTGCGCTGCCTCCATTAGTAAGGAATGCGTCAGCCTGTCCAGGTGTGATTTCGACTCGTTTGAGACATCTTGGGGCTTCAATCGGTCTCCGCTGGTTTAGGGGGTTTGTATGAGTTATTGGAATTGGCTTTTACCGTCAATAGGGCTTCTGCTCTTATTTGCCGCGCTTTGCCTGTTCATTTATTTTGATTCCATTCGCGCTGCGAAGAACAAAGTGCGGACTAAAAAACAATTAAATTATTTGATTAAGCAAAATTATGCCTCTGTTCTTATTTTTCTCATGCTCGCGCTTCCCGTTTTGCTTCAGCTTGTTTATTCAGCCGGCCCCTGTATTCCTGTAATTTCAGCAAGTGATGTTTTAATTTTCTGGGGCGTTGTTTTGGGACTCGCTTCTGGTTTCTATATCTGGCAGATTCAAAAAGATAAGGACAGGCAGGATGAAATGAATCGCTGCAAGCCTGTGTTTAACGTCTCGAGCTTCAGAAACGAAAATAAAGAACTCGCTGGTGTTCGTATTGATAGTAAATGCCTGGTCGCATTTGATGTCGTCAAAGTTTGTGGACTTGATAGAAAGCGCAGCGTTCAACCATTCGCTTCTGAAGTCTTTGAGTTATCGAAGGAGGATTTCGATAATTTCAAAGCGGAAACTACCAGTTCCAAATCAGGCGCTTCTTGGGGAAAAGGCACCTTTTTATCGTTTGAAGTTGTTGCCTCTGATGGGACTAATTGGGTATTAAATTACTCGTTTTCTCGTCCTGGTAAATATTGGACTTTATGTTCAACGCTTTTCTTTTCAAAAGATATCGAATAGTTGTTTGCTTTGCTCGATGCGACGCCCTTCGCGGCTTGACATCCGCGAATCTTAACGCTCTTTGGCCTTGGGTCGTTTGGTGTAATAACAATGTGTCCGTTAGCCGAGCTGTTTTAGGTTTATTGAAATCTAATGGAGAGAGTTTATTCATTAACTCTAAAAAGCCACGCGCATTCCCCTTCCGAAATTTCGACTAATAGAGAGGCGGTCTACGATGCCCACTTTACTTCAAGATAAATACGAGGCCCGCAAGGCTGAGGTCAACGAGCGGTTTGAGCAGCTTCGCGCTAACGAGGAAGAGCTCAACCGAATCTTTGCCAAGATATACAACATGGAGGGCGAGGTGCCCATCGAGGTCGAGGATAAGTATGTTTCGGTGGCGCGCATCTTTGATACCGCCGACGAGATTCCCGAGAGCTATAAGGGCAACAAATACGTGCGTACCAAGCGCGACGAGATCACCTCGCTCATAAGCTATGCCGTGGGCTGCATGTTTGGCCGCTATTCGCTGGATGTGGACGGGCTGGTCCTGGCCGATCAGGGCGCCACGGTCGACGACTATCTGGTCAAGATGCCCGATCCCGCGCATGTGACCTTTATGCCCGATAGCGATAACGTGCTGCCCATTACCGATGACGAGTACTTTGACGACGACATCGTGCGCTACTTTATCGACTTTGCGCGCACCGTGTATGGCGAGGAGACGCTTGAGCAGAACCTGGCCTTTATTGCCGAGGCACTCGGCGGCAAGGGTACCTCGCGCGAGGTAATCCGCGCCTACTTTTTGAAGGACTTCTTTAAGGACCACTGCCAGACCTATAAGAAGCGCCCCATCTACTGGCTGTTCGATTCGGGCAAAAAGAACGGCTTCAAGTGCCTTGTTTACATGCATCGTTACCAGCCCGACCTGTTGGCTCGCATCCGCACCGACTATGTGCATGAGCAGCAGGAGCGCTATCGTTCCCAGATCGGCTATGCTAACGATGCCCTTGCCGGTGCCGAGCGCGGCGAGCGCGTGCGTTTGGATAAGCGTATCAAAAAGCTCAACGACCAGCTCAAAGAGACCATTGTCTACGAGGAGAAACTGCACCACTTGGCAGACCAGATGATTAATATCGACCTGGATGACGGCGTCAAGGTCAACTACGCCAAGTTTCAGGATGTGCTGGCGAAGATTAAATAACTGCAGATACGGTAAGGATATTCATGCCCAAGATCGATGTAGAAGAACAGCTCAAGCTGCGATTTTTGCAGCCGTTGACCGCATGTATGCTGCGCCGTGTGGTGATTTGGCACGATGCGGACGGCGAGTTTGCTCCTGAGTTTGAGCGATTGGCTGCCGAGGGTTTCGACGGCGCGGGGGCCGATGACGGCGTTATGCCCGCTCACGGTGACTTTGAGCGCCCGGTGCGGTTTGTTGAGGCTTGCGAGGGCTGCATGTTTGCCGTAAAGAAGCTCATCAACCGCGATGACCTTGCGAACGATATCTTGCTGTATCGTCGTTGCCCGCGCGGCAGGCTTGAGGGCGATTGGCTTGCCGATGTTGAGCTGTATGCCGATCAGTTCCAGGCTGACTATCTTTCGCTTTTGGCCGATCAGCTGGGAATCGAGAATATCGACGCCGTGCGCGAGAGTCTGCGCGAGCACAAGACGTTCTTTGATGCCAAGACCCGCTGCGTTAAGTTTGCCGCGTGTGTTCCGCATGCTTCGGGCGCATCAGATATCGAACTCGGTATCCTTACGGTGATTTTTGGCGGTAAAGAGGTTGGCGACGCGCGCCCCGCGTTTGTGCTGCGCGGCTGTATGACCACGCTGCTGCACGAGGGCCCCGAAGCGCTGGCCGAGTTGGTGGACAAGTACTGCGTGCGCGATGTCCTCGCTGCCTTCATTGTACGTTGCTATGGGTTTGAGGGACCGCTGTATGAGCGCGATTCGCTGCTTGCGCTGGCATCTCATGTGCTCATCACGGCGGCATCCACCGTGCTTCCCGAGGGGGCGCTCAAAGGACTCGAAAGCTATGTGGCTCTCGCCTACGGACCCTATTGCCTTGAGGCGGTGCGTACGTGGGACCAGACTGCCGATGCTCGGGCGTCGAGCGAGGATTTATTTGAGATCTGCCGTTTGGTGGAGGATGCCCGCGGGCTCTTTGCACGGTTTGAGGCCCTGTCGATCGATGTGCTGACCTCGCTTGATGTGTTCCCGTGCGTCAATGAGGCTGTACTCTCGCAGCTGTTCTGCTCGTTTGCTCAGGGCGCGGACCGTGTTGCGGATGCGCGCGCCTTTGCGGCGCGTCGCTGCGACCTAAGCTGGTACCGCCGTGTCGAGAGCTACTTTGACCTGCTTGTCGCTGTGGCCGATATGTGTGCGTTTAGGCAGGCGCACGCGGGCGGGTTCCATCTGGCGCAGCCCCAGCAGGTGTGGGATGCCTACACGTCCGATTGGTATGCCATGGACGCTGCCTATCGCCATATGTGCACCGCGTATCTGCGGGCGCGCTCCGTCGAGTGCGATGTGCTCGAGGAGCCTGCCCGAGTTGTGGTGGACTGGGCGGAGAATCTCTACAGTAACTGGTTCTTGGCCGATGCTAATGCATGCTGGGCGACCGCTGCGCAAGGGGAGTGGGCCGATTGCGGCTACATCGAGGGTCCCGCACGGCAGGATGAATTCTACTGGCATGTGCTGCCCACCTTTGTGGGGTCTGCCAAAACGACGGTCGTTATCGTAAGCGACGCGCTACGCTATGAGGTGGCCCGTGATGTCGCGGCGCTTCTCGAGCGCGAGCGCGGCGGCAACGTCAGGGTTTCTAGCATGCAGGCGGTCTTTCCCTCCATCACCGAGGTGGGCATGCCCGCGCTGCTGCCGCACCAAGCGCTTGAACTTGCAGCGGATGGCTCGTTTGTGTTGGCTGACGGCATGCCCACTGCGACGACTCCGCAGCGCGAGGCCGTACTAACCCACGTTGAGCCCACGGCCCGCGCTTTGCGCTCGAGCGCATACCTCAACATGGCGGGAGTCGAGCGCAAAGCGCTGCTCAAAGACTCCAGGCTCGTTTATCTCTACCACAACAAGATCGATGCCACGGGCGAGAAGGCCGCTACGCAGGATGACGTCTTCGATGCCTGTGCGGACACCGTGGAGGAACTTGCCACGTTGGCGCGTCGCGTGTGCACCGACGCTCCGGGCGCACGTGTTGTTATAACGGCGGATCACGGCTTTATCTACACGCGTCGGGAACTCAACGAGTGCCAGATGCTCGGCAAGTCAGACCTTCCCTTCTTTGACGCTCCCGTTATGCACGGCAAGCGTCATCTGGTGGTGCCCAACGAGGCCGTGACCAAGCTTTCGGACGAGGCGCGCGGGGTGTTTGTTAATGTTGATATGGGACTTTTGGGTGCCGGCTTTGAGGGGTTTGCCCCGCGCGAGAACGTGCACTTTAGGCGTCCCGGCGGTACTAACAACTACGTCCACGGCGGCATGAGCCTGCAGGAGCTTTGCGTGCCCGTTATCGGATTTTGGCGCGCACGCTCGGGTTCCAAGGACTTTGTCGATACGCGTGCAGCGACGCTACGCGTACTAAGTGAGGGACGCCGTGTGACCAACTCGCTCTTCTCGGTCAACCTGATCCAGGAAGAGCCCGCTCGGGGCAAGATCCTTCCGTGTGAGTACGAGCTGGTGTTTACCGACGCAAGCGGCAACGAGGTGAGCGATACGGTCAAAGCGCATGCCAACAAGGTCTCTGCAAACTCGCAGGATCGCGTGGTGCATGCCAAGTTTGCGCTGCATGCGGCCAATGGGTTCTCGGCCAAGGATCCGTACTATCTGGTCTGCCGCGAACGTGAGACGGGCAAGATCGTTTGGCGCGAGACGTACACCATCGCTGTTTCGTTTGCCCCTGTTGCTGACTTTGGTTTTTAGGAGTGTGCCCTATGTTTGATAGCCATGACGACGATCTGTGGGAAGTCCCCTCGATTGGTGTGGATGTGCCGTCGGAGGGCGTGGCGGCTGTGGAGGCCCCGGCGGCTGAGGCCACTGCGCCCGCTGAGGCCGAGGTGCCCGCCGAGGACGAGTCCTCAACCGATGGCTATGCCCAAGCCGTGGCCGAGGCTCCCGAGGACGACGGCTACGACATGGATGTACTGGACGGCAAGCTGCTCGAGCACTTTGGCGGCAAGATCGTGCGCAAGGACCTCACGGCCCTTATGAAGCGTGGCGCCAACGTGCCTACCTTTGTGCTGGAGTACCTGCTGGGCATGTACTGCTCAACCGACGACGAGGACGCCGTGGCGGAGGGCCTGGGGCGCATCCGCAAAATCCTCACCGATAACTACGTGCGTCCCGATGAGTCCGAGCGCATTAAGTCCAAGATCCGCGAGCTGGGTCGCTTTACCATCATCGATAAGGTGACGGCCAAGCTCGACGAGTACAAAGACATCTACGTGGCGTCGTTTGCCAACCTGACCATTGAGCCGTTTGTGATGCCGGCCGAGTACGTGCGCGACTATTCCAAGATTCTCCAGGGTGGTATTTGGTGCATTATGAGCATCGAGTATCGTCGTCCCATGGAAGAGGAAGACGAGTTTGGCATGGAAGTCTTTGGCGACGATGCGCCGCGCCGCTCCAAGGCCAAGCGCAAAAAGCGCGGGCCCGAGGACTCTCCGTTTAGCGTGGCGTCGCTCACGCCCATCCAGATGCCCAACCTGGACCTGGACGCCATGATCGAGGAGCGTCAGTATTTCTCGCGCGACGAGTGGCTCAACATGCTGCTGCGCTCTGCCGGCTATGAGCCCAGCGAGCTTTCGGAGAAGGAGCGCCTGCACTTTATCGAGCGCATGGTGCCGCTGATCGAGCGCAACTACAATCTGTGCGAGCTTGGTCCCCGTGGCACCGGCAAGAGCCACATCTACAAAGAGGTTTCGCCCTACGCCATTTTGCTTTCGGGCGGGCAGACCACCACGGCCAACCTGTTCGGCCGCATGAACTCCATGCGCGCCGATCGCGTGGGCTTGGTGGGCCATTGGGATTGCGTGACGTTCGACGAGGTCGCCGGCATGCGGTTTAAGGACACCAACGCCGTGCAGATCATGAAGGACTATATGGCGAGTGGCAGCTACGCGCGCGGCCGCGACCAGATTAACGCCGATGCCTCCATGGTCTTTGAGGGCAACATCAACGACACCGTGCAAAACGTCCTTAAGACCACGCACCTGTTTGATCCGTTCCCGCCGGAGTTTAACAACGATTCGGCCTTCTTCGACCGTATCCACTATTACCTGCCGGGTTGGGAGATTCCCAAGATGCGCTCGAGCCTGCTGACCGGGCATTACGGCTTAATCACCGACTGTCTGTCGGAGTTTTGCAAGGAGATGCGCCGCAAGGACTTTACGCATCATATCGACCGCTACTTCCGCTTTAACAGCGACTTTAACAAGCGTGACGAGATTGCCGTGCGCAAGTCCTTTAGCGGCCTGGCCAAGCTGCTGTTCCCTGACGAGGCTATGGACAAGGACGACGTCCGCTGGCTGCTGGACTACGCCATCGAGGGCCGTCGCCGCGTAAAGGAGCAGCTCAAGATTATGGCGGGCGTCGAGTTTATCGACGTCAACCTGGGCTATATGGATGCCGACAATCCGCAGGACGTGCACGTGGTGCGCGTGCCGGAACAGTCCGAGGATACGTTGATTCCCGACGGGCCGCTGCTGTCCGGTCACGTGTTTGGCGTGGGCAGGTCGCAGGGCGGCGAGGTTGCCGTGTACAAGCTGGAGAACAAGGCTGTCGCCGGCGAGTGCAAGTTTAAGCACGAGGGCGTTGCCTTTAACAAGCCGGTGCGCGATACGCTGGAGGCCGCGTTCGACAACTTTGTGAACCTGGCGAACCGTGTGGCGCCGGGCATGCACATTGGCTCAAAGGACTACCTGCTGTTCTATAACGACCTGCAGAGCAAGGGCCTGTCCGAGGAAGTCTCGCTTGCCGAGTTTGTGGGCCTGTGCTCCGCGGCGTGCAACCGCCCGGTGATGTCCGCGCTGGCGGTTCCGGGAATCTTGCGCATGT
>DXMX01000009.1:18760-20587 GCA_019413955.1 Collinsella sp. | reverse complement strand
GTCGGGCTCTATGGATGAGATCCGCGGGCTCGAAGACATTATGCGCGTGGCCAAAAACGCCGGCGCCAAGCGCGTGATATTGCCGCTGAGCGCCATCGCGGGCCTGCAGAGCGTTTCCTCCGAGATTATCTCGGGGTTGAGCCCGGTGTTCTACATGGATGGCGACCCGGTCGATGCTGCGAAGAAGGCGCTGGATCTGTAGGAGTGCGGGCGTGCGGGGCGTCCGGTGTTCGGATGCCCCGCGAGCATGTTGGCATGTTCGAGTAGGGGGGCCTTGCCATGGCGGGCGAACGTTCTGTTGGCGAGTTGCTCGACGAGCTGTTTTGCTTTGAGTCGGTGGCCAAGCGCCAGGCGGCGCTTGAGCAGTACGATCGCGGGGAGTTGGTGCGAAAGGTGCGCTCCCGCGAGCTGCTGGGCGTGCTTAGGGGCGTCGAGGCTGCCGAGCGTGCTGCGCGTGAGTCTGCCGTGCGGGCCGTTGACGGGTATGTACGCCGCGTTGAATTTGATTCTCTTGCGCGCGCTCGCAAGCAGGTAGGCGTTGTGGGCCCGTTGCAGATGGAGCGGCGCTACGCTGCCTTTTTGCGTATGGAGGACAAGGCCGAACTGTTGGCCCGCTTGGAGCAGACGCTTGCGTTTATCGAGGTAAAGCTGCGTGCCAATACGGCGGACAGGGTTCGTGCGGCATACGATGCTGCGGGGGCTTTGGTGTTGCAGGGCGCGGCGCGTCTGAGTGACGCGCGCGTTGTGGATGCCGCACCCTTGGATGCCGATCTGCTATGCACGCAGCTGGAGCAGCTGCGTTGCGCCGCCGATACAACGGACCTTGCCGGCATGATCACGGCGACGTTTGAGTCCGAGCTGAGTGCGACCGGGCCGCAGGGTGCTGACGCGTTTGCGAGCGATGTGGCTGGCGATGTGGCGCTGGAGCGCGAGCTTACTAATGTGCGCGGTGCTGCGCAGCGAGCGCGCTTGGCAGCCCAAGCGTATCGGGCCGAACGCGCTGCCCGCGTTGCAGGGAGCACGGTGGAGCCGGTATCGTTGCCGGGGCTTGTTTGCATTACGTGCGAGACGGGGTGCGATGCCGGGGAGCTTGCCGAGTTGCTCGCTCAGGTTAAGAAGTCGTTTGAGGCCTATAGGCGCGTTGTTACCGACGGCGGGTTGTTCTGTGCCTTTGGTGCCGGTTCGCCGCATGGGATTTGCCGCGGCAGTAGCTATTTCGACTACGATGATCGGTTTGACGAAGACGTGTTGGTGGGCGAGTATGACGGTGCTACCAGGCACAATGTTCGGCGCGAAGTTGCGATTCCCGAGCTTGTGGACGAGGCCTCGGTCGACGGCGGCGACTCGCTCGAGGTTGCCGTGGCGCGCATGCGTGAGTTTAACGGACGGCGCTACGATGGTGTGCTGGACGAAGATCCTGCGCGCCATGTGAATGCGTTTTGGTATGGACTCAAAAAGCTCAGCCAGTACTGCGAGGCCGCCGTGCGTGTGGACGAGCGTGCCTGGGATTGCTTTATCGATAAGGTGCAGTTTGCCTACGACGAGCCCGTGGGGCGTTTGGCCACGCAGATGGATGACAAGCAGGTTGCGGCTTTTGTTGCTGCTGTGGACGCGCTCGGCGCTAGTGAGTAGGGGCCTGATCCGGTAGGGAGTTTCACCATGAAGATCGATGTTGATGTTGACCAGCTGCGCGAGAGTTTGCTCGACCGCGCGGGGAGTGCAGCCGGTGTGGGCTTTCCCGCTGCCATGCTCGACGTGGTGGATATCGAGGACGAGTCGCCCCAAGAGTTGCTAGCCCGAGCCGAGCGAGAAGGCCTCGATCTCCGC
>DXMX01000009.1:7625-18750 GCA_019413955.1 Collinsella sp. | reverse complement strand
TGTTTGTATTTTATACTCATGCTTGAATATACGCCCAGCTTCATGGTATAAATTAGGTGGTCATCTCTTAAGAGAGGGCTTCCAAGTGCCGGGGACGTTTTCCCCGGCTTTTTTATTAAGGATTGCCCATACGAGATCTGAGTATCTTTATTGATGAATCTGGAAGCGATGATCTTCGTGAAAAATACTATCTTGTTGCCTTTGTTTTTCATGAACAAAATATTCCCATCGCTGAGGGAATAGAGAAATATGAAAGGGCGGTAGCCGATAGCGGATTGCCGCTCCTTCCGTTCCATGCTTCTCCTCTCATGAATGGAAAAGATCAGTTCAAGGACTTGGACATCAGTGAGAGAAAAAGGCTGTTTTCACTATTTCGAGTTATGTTTCGACATTTGCCCATCTCGTACAAGGTGTTTGTATTCAAGACGCATCGGTATCGAACTCTCAAACAGATCGCTGATGCGATGCGGCGTGAAATCATCGATTTCATATTCGATAATTTGAGTTGGTTTCAGCAGTTTGATGCTGTGAAGATTCACTACGACGGAGGACAGGGTTCGGTTTCGAGTGCGCTTCACAAGGCAATCGATTACGCTTTGGCTAAAAATGCAGTTATCTATAAGCCGACAACTTCATCGGATTACTATTTGGCTCAGGCTGCGGACTATATCTGTACCATTGAGTTCACGAGTCTGAAATATCAGGCGAATAAGCAGACTAATACTGACCAGAAGTTTTTTGGTGGTAGTACTGCGTTTAAAAAAGGCTTACTAAAAGAAATGAGAAAGAAGGCTGTCGTCTAATGGGCAGGCCTCGTATTGCATAAAAAATGCCGGAGGTAAGACCCCGGCTCTTGGAGGCCCCTCTATTCGAGGGTACCGACATCTTTATAACAGAAACCGCATGTCGGGTCTACACGAGACATTTCGCTCGATTTCCTGTTGACCTAAAAACAAAAATGCCGGGGGAATCCCCCGGCCCTTGACTGCCCTCCATAAAGGAGCGCAATCCATTTATACCATGGTTGCGATGCGAGCGGTGGCTCATTCGGTCTTCTTTTTCCTCAGCTTCTTGCTGAAGTTCTATTTAATGTGACAAAGGGACTGCCCTTTGTCATATGGGGTGACGGGGTGTTTGTGCCCACGGCTGTGCGAAAATGCATGATAAACTGTCGCAACGGAGTCCAACGACGTCGCGGCGGTTCTATTATGGCCACCCGCCGGCTAAGTGAGTAGGCTTTTTTGGAAATGCTGAGCACCCGAAGTCTTTTCTTCAACAAACCTGCAGGTCACAGACTTGTGCTTTGGTGACGTGGTCGGCGATTCGACAAAAGCCTACTCACTTAGTCTTGAGAGACACTAACTGTCCTCAACGAGACCCCTGTCGGGGCGATTGATGCTCAAATGTAGCCAATACGGGACGGCTGTCCCTGGCCGCTACGACGCCAGCGTGGCGATGACGGCTTCGTCGCCAGCGTATATAAGGGTGTTGCCGTCGGGGATGATCGTTTGGCCGTCGCGCTTGAGCATCACGACGATAAAGGGGTGCTTGCCTTGCGGCACGTCGCGCAGACGCTGTCCAGCCAAGCGACCGTGGGGAGTCACGGTAACCTCGCGCAGCGTAACCTCGGCACGCTCCTCAAACGTTGGAGCGGCCATAACCAGAAGGTCGCCTTCTTCGATCATGGTATCCCCGTTGGGCAGCACCGGGTGCGCGCCGTCGCGCAGTACCAGGACCACGAGCATGTCCGTGACGCTGCCAATGTCCGCGAGTGAGCGCCCGGCAAACGGATGACCCGCGCCCACCTTGAGCTTGACGAACGACATGCCGTCTTCGTCGCGGTAGTCGTTAAACGTGCGGCGCACGTCGCCTTCTGCGTCGATCATGTCGAGCTTTTTCGCCACCGCCGGCAGCAGCGAGCCCTGCACCACAATGCTCGACACGGCAATTACAAAGACCAGGTCAAATAGGTCATGTCCACCGGGAACACCGGCCACTACGGCAAAGAGGCTAAATACGACCGAAGCCGCGCCGCGCAGACCCGCCCAGCTTACGAGTGCGACCTGGCGAGGGTTGGTCCTAAACGGCGCCAACAGCAGGCCGACGGCGATGGGGCGGCTCGCAAAGAGCATAAACGCCATGAGTGCCAAGCCCGGTGGCAGCATTTGCGGCAGGCGGGCGGGTGTGACGAGCAGGCCGAGCAAAAAGAAGATGGTCATCTCGGCCATTTCGGTGAGGGTATCGAAGAAGTGCGCCATCTCGACCTTGCCGGTGATGTCGCTGGCACCCAGCACGATGCCGGCCAGGTATACGGCCAAAAAGCCGTTGCCACCCAGATAGCCCGGCAGCGCGTAGGCAACGATCGCCACGGCGAACAAAAAGATGGTCTGCGCGCCCTCGGCCGTTGCGCGTGCGCGCTCTATCAGGCGGCTGGATGCCCAGCCGATGGCAAGACCCAACCCCACGCCCAGGATGATCTGCTTGGCCAGCAGCATGGGGATGTCGATGTTGCCGCCGGCCGCGAGGGTCGCGAGCACCGCGGTGAGCATGTAGGCGACGGGGTCGTTTGAGCCCGATTCGACCTCGAGCAGCGAGTCGGTGCCGCCGCGCAGCGACAGGTTGTGCTCGCGCAGCACGCTAAAGACGCTCGCCGCATCGGTCGATGCTACGACTGAGCCCAGCAGCAGGCCGCCGATCCAGTCGAAGCCCAGTACAAAGTGCGCAAACGCACCCGTAATGCCAGCAGTGATGACGACACCGAGCGTGCTCAGCAGCACCGCAGGCGCGGCGACAGGTTTGGCACGGTCGATGTTGGTGTTAAAGCCGCCGTAGAACATGATGAACAGCAGCGCCGTGCTGCAGACGGTTTCGGTGAGCGCATAGTCGCTAAAATCGATGTGCGCCGGGCCGTTGACACCCAGCAGCATGCCGAGCGCGATAAAGATGAGCAGGGTGGGGAAGGGGAGCTTTTTGCCGACGGGTTTGATGGTCAGACACAGAATAATGACGAGGCCGATAAAGAGAAGTATCTGGTTCATGGATGGTGTCCGCTCCTGGGTGGTTGGCGTGGCACGGTCAGTTGTCTGCGGTTATTTGTACCCAAAGGTGGTGGGTTTATGGGCCTGGATTGCGGGCGTGCGCATTTTCGACACGAGGCTGCGATGCGAGCGTCGCTGGTCGGGGCGCTGGGCCAGACGGCGTGGCGTGAGCGGCGCGGGTTGGCAGGCGTGCGCTGGCGACCGTTGACGGTATGCAACCCTTTCCAGCTTTATTACAACGGAGTACAATGGGTAACGTTTAAGTTCAACTTGAAGTTTTAGTTGCGGCTCCGGGCTTCGGCCGCAATGTAAAGAGAGGCGTTCCATGGCGATCTATGTGACATCTGATGCTCACGGGCACGTGCGTGCGCTTGACGAGGCCCTGTCCAAGATTTCGCTGGCGTCCGACGATACGCTGTACGTGCTGGGTGACATGATCGATCGCGGGCCCGATCCGGTTGGCGTTATTAAGCTCGTGCGCTCGCTACCCAACGCTCGCGTGCTCAAGGGCAATCACGAGCAGATCATGCTCGATGCCATCATTGGCCAGGATCCGCTCGATGCCGAGACCTGGGATATCAACGGCGGTTGGACTACCCGTCAGCAGCTCAACGATATGGAATTTGAGGCGTACGAGGAGCTCGTGCGTTGGATGGCGACGCTGCCGCTCTACGCGGTAGCCGAGACTGACGAGCGCCCGTACCTGCTGGTACATGCCGGCATCCAGACCGAGGCGGCGCGGGCGTTTTTGCTTGAACATGGGGTTGATTGTGCCGATGGTGCCGGAGCGGTTAGCGCCGATCGCGAGCTACTACAGCAGATGCTTGCGGTGCAGTCGTCCGATGACTTGCTGTGGATTCGTCATGGCTACTGGGATGCGTCGACGGGGCTGCTTTCTGCCGAGGGCAAGGGTCCGGTCGTGGTGAGCGGCCACACGCCCACGGTGTCGCTTGGACGTTATTGCGAGGTCGGCGGCCTGGCGGGGCTCGATGAGGAGTCGGGCCGTGGGCAGATCGTGCGCCTGGGCGGCGAGGACACCGCCGGCGTGCCCGATCGCATCGACATCGACTGCGCCGCCGCCACTGGTTCCGAGTTCGGCCGCGTCGGCATCCTGCGCTTGGATGATGGTGCGGAGTTCTACGCAAATATCAAGCCTGGAGAATGATGGCGCAAGGGGTCGCTAATTTGGGACGGGCTTTTTTGACTGCTTTTGCCCTTCTGCCAACCAAATGATTTTTCTGGGACGGGGATTAAATAATCATTTGGCTGCCCGCTGGCTAAGTGAGTAGACTTTTTTGGAAATGCCGAGCAGCCGGCAAATTTGCCTCAACAAAACCGCAGGTCACTGACTTGTGTTTTGCCGGTGTGGTCAGGGATTCGGCAAAAGTCTACTCACTTAGTTTTGCGTGTCGCAAATCGTCCGCAACGAGACCCCCCCATTGCGCCAATTAGGCGCCGTACGGGTTGCGGTCGCGTTCTATGCGCTGGCGAATGTGGGCGTATTCGACAATCAACAGCACCAGGAGTAGGGCCATGATGGCTAGGTAGCTCACCACAGCGCCCATCAGACCCAGCAGCTTAATCAGGATCACCGGCAGCACCACGCTTACGGCGAAGCAGATCAGGTAGATCTTGGTGACGTCTCCAGCGTGGCGCAGCACCGTGATGATGGCGTAGATAAAGTCGATGGCCGCGGTGACGCCGCCGGCGACGACCATCAGCAGCGCCAGCGTACGGTAGCGTTCAAAGCTGAGGCCGTACATAAAGCTCATGAGGGGAATACCGGGACCTGCCATAAATGCGGCGCACATGCCGGTGATGACCACGATCAGCGCCATAACGGCAACAATAATCAGGTCAAAGCGACGACGCTTGCGAGGATTAGCCCAAATGCTCGACAAGCGCAGGAGCTGCGGTTTATAGATAAATCCAATGCTCAGCAAAATAGCCTGCGCAGGAAAGAACAGGGCATTAAAGTACAGCTGATATTTGTATGCCAGCGTGCCTTCCATCACAAACTTGGGCATGCTCTCGATAAGATTGAACAAGAACAGTGCACCAAAGAGTGGAGCGCACTGGACAAACAGGTGGCCGACCTCGCGAAGGCTCACGCGGCGCGATTTTTCGGTCTCGAGCAGGGCGAGCGGCGCGGTGACCAGCACGAGCGAGGCGATCGCGGCGACACCCATGGCCATGGCCGCGATGGGCATGCTGCGCGTGAGGAACAGCGCCACGCTGAAGACCGCGATGACGCCGACGGAGCGTAGCGTTTGGCTCATTCCAGCCAAGTAGAGTTTGTCGGCCTGCTGCAGGCGGCCTTCGTACACGTCGGCGATGCCGTCGATGACCTTATACAGGTAGACGCCCAGGCCGATCGTCGCCATCTGCGCGTCATAGCCGCGGGCGCTGCTGTACATGAGGCCGCAGCCTAGGGCGAGCGCTCCACAAAGCCAGCGGTTGAGCTGGTAGGAGGCAAAGGACGTCTTTTCGTCGATGTCTGAGACCTGGAAATTGCGCACGCCGTAGTTGCATGCGATCATGATGAGCGTGCCGGTGACGAAGGCGATGGAGAACTTGCCGGCTTCTTCGGCGCCCATGAGCTGCGTAGACACGATGGTGAGCAGCGGAAACGCCAAGCCCCACACGGCGGTGCCGAGGGTGTTCCAAAGATAGTCGCGACTGGTGGCGTGCTCCTCGTATTCCGCTTCCTGCATGGAGAAGCCGCCGCCGTAGACGGCGCCGAGCAGACGGTTCCACCAAGCGTTGACCATGCGGCGGACGGGGCCGGGCTCCCGATCGCGTTCGCGCCGGCGACGTGTGGCTTGGCTGCTATCGGGTCCGCCGGCGTTGCGCTGGCTCAGCTCCTGGATGCGCGCGAGCTCTTCGGCCGTGTGGGAGGCGGGGAACAGGCCGTTCTCGATGCGGCCGCCCTGGGCCTTCGCGGCGCCGTCTTTCGATGCAGCGGGGTTGGAGATGCCGTTACGGCGGGCGATGGCGCGGCGAATGCTATCGAGGGGCGTGATGCTCAAAGCGGGGTCCTTTCTATTGCTGCGCTCTAGTATAGACACCGCGGTGTCCGCTCGTGTTTTTGAACAGGTTGTTCGATAATTTCGGCGGCGCCATTCGGTAGTCGGCACTTAGGGACGTTCCTTATGTGCAGGCACTTTGGGAACGTCCCTAAGTGCCGGCATCTGGGGACACTCCTTGGCTGTTGCCTGTTCAAGAGTGTCCCCAACGACTAGTCGTTTAAGAACGTCCCCAATGACTAGGCCGCTTGCGTGCGATTTTTGACCGTTGGGCGGGCGCTTCGCCGTTGCCGCAAAAACGTTTTTGCATATCGGGTACAACGGGCTTTACGTGAGTAAAGTGCGCGCCGCGTCCACGTGTCGCGCTTTTAAAGGAGGCCCCATGCCAGGTGTTACCCCCGCAGAAGTTCTGTCCAACTTTGGCATCACGCTGGTCGAAGATCCCGCCGAGAACCAGCCCCGCCTGCTGGTCGACCTGCCGGCAGCCGAGCTCGTCGAGCATGCGATTCGCCGCGAAGAGGGCCGTATGGCCTCCAACGGTGCACTCGTGATCGAGACGGGGGAGCGTACCGGACGTTCGCCCAATGACCGCTTTATCGTTGATACGCCCGACGTGCACGACAAGATTGCCTGGGGTGCCGTCAACCGCCCGCTGTCCGTCGAAAGCTACGAGGTCATCAAAGCCGGCATCGTCGACTATCTCAACGAGCGCGATGTGTTCGTCACGCGCGGTATGGCCGGCGCCGATCGTAACCATACGCGTCGCCTGCTTGTCGCCTGCGAGCGTGCCAGCCAGGCGCTCTTTATTAAGCAGATGCTCGCCCGCCCGCTTGCCCGCGAAATCGCGCGCACCGGCGAGCCGGACTTCTGCGTCCTTGCCGCGCCAGGTTACCAGTGTGACCCCGCCATCAAGGGCCTCAACTCCAGCGCCGCGGTGGTCATCAACTTCCAGGAGCGCGTGATTCTGGTCGCGGGCACCGGCTACTCCGGTGAGATCAAAAAGTCCATCTTCAGCGTCATGAATTACCTGCTGCCCGTCGAGGATGACGTACTGCCCATGCATTGCTCGGCCAGCATGGATCCCGTCACGCACGAGACCGCGATTTTCTTTGGCCTGTCGGGCACCGGCAAGACCACGCTTTCGGCCAACCCCACGCGCCTGCTGATCGGCGACGACGAGCACGGTTGGTCCGACATGGGCATCTTTAACGTCGAGGGCGGCTGCTACGCCAAGTGCGAGGGCCTGGACGTGTTCCACGAGCCCGAGATCTTCAACGCCGTCCGCTTTGGCGCCATCTGCGAAAACGTGGTGCTCGACGAGAATCGCAAGCCCAACTACGACGACGTCTCGATCACGCACAATACGCGCGTGGCCTACCCTGTGGAGCACATTCCCAACGCGTGGACCAAGGGCATGGGCACCACCCCGAGCGTCGTGCTGTTTTTGACCTGCGATGCCTTTGGCGTGCTGCCGCCCATCTCGCGCCTGACGGCCGACGCCGCCATGTATCACTTTGTGACGGGCTTCACCGCCAAGATCCCTGGCACCGAGGTCGGCGTCACCGAGCCCACGCCCACGTTCTCCTCGCTGTTTGGTGAGCCGTTTATGCCGCTCGATCCTATGGTCTACGCCAAGATGCTCGGTGAGCGTATCGCCGACGGCCGCACGCGCGTCTATCTGGTCAACACCGGCTGGATTGGCGGCGGCTACGGCGTGGGTCATCGCATCGAGCTGGCCTACACGCGCTCACTGGTCGCTCGCGCCCTCGACGGCACCATCGAGGACAGCGAGTTTGTGCACGACGATATCTTTAATGTCGACATTCCCACTACGTGCCACGGTGTGCCCGATGGCATCCTGGTGCCGCGCCAGTACTGGCAGAGCACCGCGCGCTACGACGAGGCGGCGCACAACCTGGCGGTGATGTTCGAGGAGAACTTCGAGAAGAAGTACTCGCACCTGCCCGAGTCCGTCAAGGCTGCCGGTCCGCACGCCCAGGTGTCCGCCGACGCCCGCCATCGCGGCCGCGGCTTGCTGGGGCCCCGCCACTAGCGTCGCCTCAGACCCAAAACCACCACAAAGGGGACAGGCACCTTTGTGGTGGTTTTGCTCGCGCGGATGACTCAGGTTACAATACGCCTGACATATCGCCCCCTTCTCCGGATGGGGGCAGCGTAAGCGCTCTTGTGGCGGCACCGTAGGACTTTGAAGGTGGCCGTCGTAAGGGCGCTTTTTAGGTGCCCTCGCTCGGGCGCGCACAATGAAGGGAGAGCGTATGAAGAGCTTTATTGCCGAGGATTCATTCTGGGAGCTGTTTCCGCGGGCAGCGGTCGGCGTTGTGGTTGTGAAGGGCATGAAGCCCGCGGCTCAGATTCCTCAAGAGGACGTGGACGCGATTGCGGCGCTGCTCGATCGCGCCAACATCGATGCGGAACGCCACCTGACGAGTGATACCATCAGCGAGAATGCGCCGGTTAAGGCTTGGCGTGACGCGTACCGGCTGTTCAAGACCAAGAAGGGCGCGCGTTGCTCAGTTGAGAACCTGCTCAAACGCGTGCTCAAAGGGAAGCCGGTGGGCCACATCACGCCGGCGGTGGACATCTATAACACGGTGTCGCTGTCCTACGCGCTGCCCGTTGGCGGCGAGGACCTGCATGCGATTGAGGGAGATCTTCGCTTGAAGGTGACCGACGGTGGCGATGCGTTCTTGCCACTTGGCGAGGAAGCGGATGACCCGACGCTGCCCGGCGAGCTCGCCTACATTGACGATGCGGGCGCCGTGTGCCGCTGCTGGAACTGGCGCGATGGCGTTCGAACGGCTCTATCCGACGATTCGGCCGACGCATTCCTGGCGATTGAGTGCGTAGAGCCCGAGCGAATGGGGGACTGCCAGGCTGCCATCGATCGCTTGGCCGAGCTGCTTGAGCGCTATCTGGGAGCGACGGTTGTCGTTAAGACGCTTGTGACCCGCGACAATCCCTGTGTGGAGCTGTAGCGGCGCCTAGAACCTATTGATGCCCAAAACCACCACAAAGGCGCCTGTCCTTTGTGGTGGTTTTTATGTTGATGGGTCAACAAATGAGGCACGCAGGGCTGGCGTCCGCTGGGTACGGTTAAGATGTTAACCCGTTAGCATCATGCAAGCGAAAGGCGGTCGTCTCCCATGCAGCAGAACGACGAGACACGTTTTGAGGATTTTGTCGGACTGATCAGCGGGCTCTACAAGGAGATTCAGCGCATCAAGACGTCCGAAGGCGCAAGGCTCGGCCTTAAGGGCTCCGACGTCATGTGCCTGTACTATCTTGAGCGCAGCAAGGACGGCCTGACCGGCGCCGACCTCGCCCGCATGGCAGGCGTGACCCGCGCCGCCGTCTCGCGTACGCTGGCGCATCTGGAGGAGGGTGGCTACGTCGAGGTCGATGATTCGGGCGATGCCGCCGTTAAGTATCGTGCTCCGGTGCGCCTGACCGCTCTGGGCGGCGAGAGCATGAGCGAGGCGGACCGCATCATTCGCGAGGTGCTCGATACCACCGGTAAGGCTATGGGTGTGGAGCAGCGCGAGCAGATGTATGCGTCGCTGCGCACGATTCTCAACACCCTGCGCGAGATCTAAGGCCGCCAAGGCATTTGCTTCCAATTAACAACTGCATAGTCCCGTTTGAGTGCGTATGCCGTGCCGGGGCATTGCTGTCAAAATTCCCCGCGAGAGGTCCGCGAAAGAAAGGATTCGCTATGTCCATTCGTATTATTACCGATTCCGCGAGCGATATGTCGCCGGCTGAGCACCCCGCTCTGCGTGTTCTGCCGCTGTCCGTCACCTTTGGCACCGATGTGTACATGGATGGCGTCGACATCGATCACCAGCGCTTTTACGAGATGCTCGTGGAGCGCGATGAGCTGCCCAAGACCGGCCAGGTCAACCCGTACGCGTTTTCGCAGGCTATTGCCGAGGCGCGTGATGCCGGCGATGAGGCTGTGATTATTACCGTGGGCGCTAAGCTTTCGGGCACCAATCAGAGTGCCCGTACCGCACTTGCCGAGGCGCCGGGCGGCGACGTGTACGTGGTGGATAGCAACAACGTCACTCTGGGTGAGCGTGTCCTGGTCGAGTATGCCCTGCGCCTGGTGGACGAGGGCCGTAGTGCGGCCCAAATCGCGGCGGCCGTCGAGGCCGTCCGTGACCGCGTGGTCGTCATCGGCCTGCTCGAGACGCTGGAGTACCTGGTTCGCGGCGGTCGTCTATCTGCTGCGGCCGGCGCCGTGGGCACGCTGCTCAACGTGAAGCCCGTGGTGGCTGTCGAGGACGGCCTTATCGTGCAGTTGGGCAAGGCGCGCGGTTCCAAGAACGGCCGCAACCTGCTCAACCAAAAGGTCGAAAAGTCAGGCGGCATCGACTTTTCCATGCCGCTGGCGCTGGGCTATACGGGCCTTTCGGATGCGGTGCTCAAGAAGTATGTCGAGGACAGCGCGGCACTGTGGGCTGGCCACACCGAGGGCGAGTTGCCCGTTCACACCATCGGCGCCACCATCGGCACCCACGTAGGCCCCGGCGCCGTCGCCGTAGCCTTCTTCCAGCCCGCCAACTAACCGACCTGCCATAAACCACCACAAAGGGGACAGGCACCTTTGTGGTGGTTTATGCTTTTCCGGGTGGAAGGGAGCGAGCAATGGCGTCTGAGGGCTTTTTTGAACGGGTGTACGAGGTGGTCGAGCAGATCCCCGAGGGGATGGTCGCCACGTATGGCCAGGTGGCGCTGCTTGCCGGTCGTCCACGAAGTGCGCGGTACGTGGGGTATGCCCTGCATAGTAATCCGCGCCTCGGCGAGATTCCCTGTCACCGCGTGGTGTTTGCCGACGGGCACATATGCGAGGGCTTCGCTTTTGGCGGTCCCGATGCTCAACGTGAGCTTTTGCTAGGGGAAGGTGTGGCGTTTAAGGACGACATGCACGTCGACTTGGCCGCCTGTCGCTGGCCTGCCGGGCTCTAGCGGTTCTGCCGTGGCGAAAACCACCACAAAGGCGCCTGTCCCCTTTGTGGTGGTTTTACGCTGTAGGTTTAC
>DXMX01000009.1:0-7615 GCA_019413955.1 Collinsella sp. | reverse complement strand
ACTTATGGAGAAGGTGTGGTGGCGTACTTTGCCATCAGAAAGTAAACCACGGTGAACTATATTGGTTTCAGCAACGGAGCAGGCAATAGGCGATGAAAAAGCCTGCCCTGTTGAGTTTGATTCGCATTCCTCCCCTCTGTGCGATTCAACGGTGTACTTCGGGAACAGGCCCGCTGGCAACTAACTGCCAGCGGGCCTGTTCCTGTTTCGGGGAGAAATCTAATCTTACCGTCTATGTTGTGCGAAAGCGCTTTGCCTAGTACACCATGCCCATGGCGTCCTGAACCTCGGCCAGGGTCTGCTCGGCGATCTCGTTGGCGCGACGATTACCTTCGTGCAGCACGTCCTTCACGTAATCCAAGTCGTTCTCGTAGCGCTGGCGACGCTCGCGGATCGGGGCGAAGTACTCGTTGACGGCCTCGGTCACGTACTTCTTGAGCTGGCCGGAGCCGCCCATGCCGATCTCCTCGGCAATCTCGACCTCGGAGCGACCGGTGCAGATGGCGGCCGTCGAAAGCAAACCGGACACGCCGGGGCGGTTCTCGGGATCGAACGTGATCATGCGCTCGGAGTCGGTCTGGCTCTTTTTGATGCGCTTGGCCGTTTCCTCGGCGGTCATCGAGATGTTGATGGCGTTGCCGTAGCTCTTGCTCATCTTGCGGCCGTCCAGGCCGGGCAGCAGCGGGGTCTCGGACAGCAGCGCGTCGACCTCGGGGAACACCTTGCCGTAGCGGTTGTTAAAGCGGCGGGCGATGGTGCGGGTGAGCTCGATGTGCGGCAGCTGGTCACGACCGACGGGCACCACGTTGCCCTTGCAGAACAGGATGTCGCAGGCCTGATGCACCGGGTAGGTGAGCAGAAGGCCGGTAAGCTCATGGCCCGAGGCCTCCATCTCGGCCTTGACGGTGGGGTTGCGCGCCAGCTCGGCCTCGGACACCAGCGACAGGAACGGCAGCATGAGCTGGTTGGCGGCGGGCACGGCGGAGTGCGCGTAGATCATGGTCTTGTCGGGATCGATACCGCAGGCAAGGTAGTCCATGACCATGTTGTACACGTTGTCCTGGATGTGCTCGGTCGTGTCGCGGTCAGTGATGACCTGGTAGTCGGCGATGAGCACGTTGGTCTTGGCGCCCATGTTCTGCAGCTCAACACGGCCCTTGAGGGTGCCGAAGTAGTGGCCCAGGTGCAGACGGCCGGTGGGGCGGTCGCCGGTGAGCATGGTGAACTTCTCGGGCGTCTTGGTCAGGCCCTCGCGAATGGCGTTGCTCTTTTGCAGCGCGACTTCGTAGCTGTTCTCGTTTGGCATGATTGCTCCTAACGTATGTTCATGGGTCAAGATGATAACGCGTTTATTGGAGGGGTGGTGCGTAAGTAGGCGAGGGGCGGGAGAGGGACGCGCGTGGTGCGGCATGTGCGATGGGTGCGGCGCGGCCGTGCTTGGCTAACGGTGCCTTGGCACATCCTCGGCAGCTTGCCCTAGAGCTTGTGGTGGCGCTCTTCTTTGCGCTCCTCGGCTGCCTGCTCCTCCTGCTTAAAGGCGGGGTCGTCGGGGGTGACCAGTTCGTCCTCGTGCGTGCGCTTGTTGTAATGGTGGCGCAGCACGGGTTCAAACAGGTGCAGGTGCTTGGCAAAGGCCGCCGAGCCAATGGCAAGCACGGTAAAGATGAGCACGCGCATGGGCACCTCGACCTGATTGATGGCGGCGGCGCCGGCCGAAAGCATAATGCACCAGGCATAGATGAGCAGCACAGCCTGTTTTTGGTTGTAGCCTTCTTGGATCAGGCGGTGGTGGATGTGGCCCTTGTCGGCCTGCCCGATGCTAATGTGGGCGCGCTTGCGGCGCACGATGGCGCTAAACGTGTCGATGATAGGCACGCCGGCAACGATGAGCGGGATGATAAGCGAGGTGAGTGCGGCGGTGCGGCTCACGTTGAGCAGCGAGATGGAGCCCAGCGCAAAGCCCAGAAGCAGCGACCCCGAGTCGCCCAAGAAGATGCTTGCGGGGTTGAAGTTGTAGCGCAAAAAGGCCAGACAGGCGCCAAAGAGCGCAATGGAGAGCGCGGCGGCGTCGATGCGGCCCGAGAGAACGGCCATCGAAAACATGGTGAACGAGGCGATGCCGCAGATGCCCGTGGCCAAGCCGTCGAGGCCGTCGATGAGGTTAATGATGTTGGTGAATGCCACCAGATAGATTACGGTGATGGGGTAGGCGAGCCATCCGAGCATGATCTCGCCGGGAGCAAACGGGTTGACGATGACGCCGATTTTTAGGCCGCCCATGCAGGCGATAAGCGCGGCGAGGACCTGTCCGGCCAGCTTTTGCTTGGGCGTGAGCTGGAAGACGTCGTCGATAGCGCCGGTCGCAAAGATGACGGTAAAGGAGAGCGCCAGCATGGGATAGCTAATGTGAAGGCGCGGGTGCGGCACCAGGACGGGTGGCCAGCCTAGGTACCAGGTGCCTAGGATTTGCACAATGCAGGCAACGACCAGGCCCAAAAACACCGCCGTTCCGCCCAAACGCGGGATGGGCTTGGTGTTGATGCGGCGCTTAGAAGGATAGTCGACGGCATCGAGCTTAATTGCCAAGCGCTTGACCAGGGGCACCGCGAGGAAGGTCGTGATAAAAGCCGCCGCTGCCACGCATAGGTACGGTATGTAGCTCGGGGATGAAGCCATGAATCTAAAAACCGCCAAGCGTCGAAGGAAAAGGTCAAAGGTTGCTACGCGGAAATGGCATAGCTGTCCCATGATACTCGACCGAGGGGGGTGCGGAGGTTTGCACCGTGCGATTATCACGCGCATACCAGATATTGGAATGTTGTCGATGGCTTGTCGGGATGCCGGCGGGGATCCATATGGACTGTATGGTGATTTTCGGCAAAAGAAAACCACCCCCCACGTTACGAAAATGAACCCACCTAAAACAGGTGGGTGCCCTCATCGACTGTTCCAGCGTCCTTAACAACGAAGGATACCTGTACTAGGCACGACTGTGTGGGCTCCCTAAATAAACGCGACGGTTCACCCAGTTGCTCCGCGGGGGGCGGAATACCTACATCATAAAGCGGCACTTTATCGATTCCAGTCTTGACATTACAAAAATCGTGTCGGACGATTACGGCGCCTTAGGGACGGAGCCGTCTACCCGGTCTGGCCCTTTACGTTTGAGCTGCTGAATCGTTGTTTTGGAGCATGTTTTTATGCCGACGTCGTTGACCGAACTTTTTTCGCCCGCCTGCCATTTGTGTCCGCGCCGTTGCGGTGCGGCGCGCGATGAGGGCGCGCACGGCGTATGCGGTGCTAACGACACGCTCAGGGTGGCCCGCGCGGCGCTTCATATGTGGGAGGAGCCGCCTATCTCGGGCGAGGCCGGTTCGGGCACGATCTTCTTTAGCGGTTGCTCGCTTAAATGTATCTACTGCCAGAACCACGAGATCTCGACCGGCAATTTTGGCCTTGAGATTTCGCCTGAGCGCCTGGTCGAGATTATGCTGGAACTGCAGGACCAGGGTGCCAACAACATCAATTTGGTGACGGCGACGCACTATGCGCACCTGTTGCCTGCCGCGATTGCCGCGGCACGGGCGCGCGGACTGGTTATCCCGATCGTCTACAACACGAGTGGTTACGAGCGCGCGAGTGCCGTGGCGGCGCTGGGCGACCTGGTCGATGTGTGGCTCACCGACTTTAAATATGCCGATGCGGCGCTTGCGCAGTCGCTCTCCCATATAAAGGATTACCCGCGTGTGGCCGTGTCGGGTCTGGCCCAGATGGCGCGCGAGATCGATCGCCGCGGGGGAGAGCTGGTGGATGACGACGGGCTCATGAAGCGCGGCATCATCGTACGCCACCTGGTGCTGCCGGGGCATGCGGATGACTCGTGCCGCGTGTTAGACCTGGTGTGGCAGACGGTGGGCGACGTGCCGATCTCGGTCATGAACCAGTACACGCCCAATGCGCTCATGCGCGAGCAGGGCGGCGAGTTGGCGCGCGCCGTGACGCGCGAGGAGTACGAGCAGGTGCTCGACCATGCCGACGACCTGGGCTTTACGACAATGTTCTGGCAAGAGGGCGGCGCGGTAGACGAGAGCTTCACCCCCGCCTTCGACACCACCGGCGTCCTCACCAGCGCAAAGTAGAGCGCACGCTGATGATTTTTCTGGGACGGGGATTAAAAAATCATCGAGAGGATCGCCTGTTCGAAAAGTTGTCAAAATAGCCGCGTCCCAAAAAGACTGGTTATTGGGCGTTGACAGTTGGCGAGCCGTAGGTAAAATATCGACTTGTCCTGGGGACGTAGCTCAGTTGGGAGAGCGCTGCCGTCGCATGGCAGAGGCCGAGGGTTCGACTCCCTTCGTCTCCACCCATGGATTTGATAAGCCGCTGACATTGTGTCGGCGGCTTTTTTTAAAAGAAAGGGCTATACCATGGCCGAGCTTGAGTCCCAACCATTGTCCGACGAGGAGCGCGCCGAGTTGGAAGAGCTCCGCGCTGAGAAGGCCCGCCGCGAGGCTCGGGAAGAGGCCCGTCGCGAGCGTGAGGAGCTGGCTGCCCTGCGTGCCGAGCGTGCGAAGGCCGAGGAGGCCGCCGCGAACGCCGCATCCGCATCGGCGCCCGCGCCCGCACCCAAGCCCGCTGCTGCGAAGCCTGCACCTGCCGCGCCCAAACCTCAGCCTAAAAAGGCCGCCCGTCCCAAGTCCGTCGAGCCCAAGCCGAGCCGTGACGAGATGACCTTTGCCCAGCGCATGGTTACCTCCAAGGAGCCTATGGGCGAGAACGAGATCCCTGGCATGGCGCCGGCTCAAAAAATCATCATTGTCCTTGCCCTCATCGCGTTTGTCATCTTTATGGGCTACACGATCCTGACCAGCATGGGCCTGCTCTAACCGACTCGCATCGGGCGTCATGTCCGCATGCTCTGCTCTCGTCCAACCCTCAAATTCTGCACCACACATCCGAAAGGTCGCCCCATGGCTTTGACCGACATCTCGCATCCCACCGACATTGCAATGCTCACCGATCTGTACGAGCTCACTATGGCCCAGGGCCTGTGGGAGAGCGGCAAGGCCAATGAGCAGGGTTGTTTTACCGCGTTTTACCGCGACCATCCCTTTGGCAGCGCCTATGCCGTCATGTGCGGCACCGCCGAGCTGCCCGAGCTCGTCGAGAACCTGCGCTTTACGCCCGAGGATATCGACTACCTCGCCTCGCTTGAGGCCCCTGCCGGCGGCGCGATGTTCAAGTCCGCATTCCTCGACTACCTGCGCGATTTTCGTGCGCATGTAAATATCGACGCCGTCCCCGAGGGCGAGCTCGTCTTTCCGCGCGAGCCCATGGTGCGCGTCACCGGTCCTGCGCTCGAGTGCCAGCTGCTTGAGACGGCGCTGCTCAACATCGTCGGGTTCCAGACGCTTGTCGCCACCAAGACGGCGCGCGTGGTGCTCGCCGCCGACGGTCGCCCCGTGGCGGAGTTTGGCCTGCGCCGCGCCCAGGGTCCCGATGGCGGCCTGGCCGTTGCGCGCGCGAGCTACGTTGCCGGCTGCTCCTCTACGTCCAATGTGCTCGCCGGCCGCCGCTACGGTATTCCCGTCTTTGGCACTCATGCGCACAGCTGGGTGATGAGCTTCGATTCCGAGCTCGAGGCCTTCCGCGCCTTTGCCAAGTCGAGCCCCAAGAACTGTACGCTGCTCATCGACACCTATGACGTGCGCGAGGGCTGCGAGCATGCCATTACGGTTGCCAAGGAGATGGAGGCGGTGGGCGAGCGTCTGTCGGCTATTCGCATCGACTCCGGCGACCTCGCCAAGCTCTCCAAGTATGTTCGCGGCCGTTTTGATGCCGAGGGCCTGCCCTATGTGGGGATCTCGGTTTCCAACGATCTTGACGAGTACACGATTCAGTCGCTGCTGGACCAGGGCGCGCCCATCGATAGCTTTGGCGTGGGTACCAAGCTCGCGACCTGCTATGACCAGCCGGCGCTGGGTGGCGTGTACAAGCTTTCCGCCCGCCGTGCGAGCGAGGCAGATCCATGGACGCCGGTGGTCAAGCTCTCCGAGCAGCCCTACAAGCGCACGATCCCGGGCGTGCAGCGCGTGCGCCGTTATTACGACGGCTTTGGCGGCCCGGTCTGCGACATGATCTACGACGAGGACCATCTGGCGGGGGAGGGCGCCGCGCGCGGCAATACCCTCGTGGCCGTGAATGATGCCGCCCTGGTGACCGATGTGTCGGAGCTTGAGTATCGCGAGCTGCTGGTGCCGATCGTGCGCGATGGCAGTGCAGTGGCTCCGCGTGAGAGCATCCAGGACGCGCGCGAGCGCTGTGTTTGGGCGCTCGATCATCTGGACGCAGCTTTCAAGCGCTTCCTGTACCCGCAGACCTATGTGGTGGGCATGGAGCAGGGCCTGGCTCAGGTACGCGACGAGCTCGTGCGCAAGAACATGGCCGCGGCCTCTGCCTTTCCCTGGGCAAAATGATCCGCATGCGACGGAGGAAAACGGATCATTTTTCTCGCTTGCCCGTTCGTCCGTTCGCTGAACAGTCGATTGGTTTGACGTATGACGACTTCTTATAAAACGATGGTGGTAAAGATCGGTTCGTCCACGGTGGTGGGCGCCGACGGCAAGGTCAACCGCACCTTTATCGGCGGGCTTGCCGATCAGGCCGCAGCCCTGCGCAAGCTCGGCTGGCGCCTGGTCGTGGTGAGCTCGGGCGCTATCGCCTGCGGCTATCCCGTGTTGGGCTTCGACCGCAAGCCGGTCGGCGACCTGCCGAGCCTGCAGGCCTGCGCCTCGGCTGGTCAGTGCATCATCTCGTCGGCCTACGACGAGGAATTCCATGCACGGGATCTGCTCACCTCGCTCGTGCTGCTCACGCGTCACGACACGGCGCGTCGCACGTCCTACCTGCACGCGCGCGACGCCCTGCTGCGCCTGGTGGAGCTGGGCGTGGTGCCGGTCGTCAACGAGAACGACACCGTTACCGTCGACGAGATCAAGTTTGGCGACAACGACACACTGGCGGCGCTTGTAAGCTGCCTGGTCTCTGCCGATCTGTGCGTGACGCTCTCGGACATCGATGGCCTCTATACCGCCAATCCGCACGAGGACCCCACGGCCGAGTTCGTCCCGGTCGTGCATAAGATCGATGCCAAGATTATCGCCTCGGCGGGCGATTCTTCCACATCGGTGGGTACGGGCGGCATGATTACCAAGATTCGCGCGAGCCGCATTCTCATGACGGCTGGTATTCAGAGCGTCATCTGCTCGGGCGAGGAGCCCGATGCGCTCGTGCGCCTGGCCCGCGGCGAGAGCGTTGGCACGCTGTTCGATCCGCCGGCGGAGCGTCTGGACATTGCGCCCCGCAAGCTGTGGATCGCACTGGGCGACAAGGCGCATGGCTCGGTGACGGTCGATGACGGCGCCGCGAAGGCGCTGGTCAGCCGTGGTTCTTCCCTGCTTGCGGTGGGTATTCGCGAGGTCGATGGCCAGTTTGCCGAGGGCGATGTGCTCGATGTGTGCGATCCGAGCGGTATGGTTGTCGCCCGCGGTATCGCCGAAGCCGATTCGGACGTGCTGGAGCTTGCTGCCGGTCGCCGCCAGGACCAGATTGCCAG
>DXMX01000089.1:2388-5632 GCA_019413955.1 Collinsella sp. | reverse complement strand
GGCCGACGAGGCCCGCGCTGCCGGCGCCTACTCTGGCAAAGAGCCGTTCAACTTTGCTGTAGCCGTGCTGTTCCCCGCCGCGCAGGTCAGCGGCAGCGCGCCGCAGGTTCCGACGGGTCTGCTCACTCACCAGGTCTCACGGTTCTAGCGAACTCAAACGCTAAGCTGGAAAACCCAGCATCCAAACAAACAAGGGGCGGAGATGCAGCAAACGCATGCACCTCCGCCCTTTTCGCATCAAACAATTACGCCGGTAAACCGGGCCGCAACGTCAGCGTTATCCACGCTGCGGACCTGCCGCCGCCACGAGCGGCTCTAGCCCCAGCTCGCGCGCGTAGTCTTCCTGCGTAAAGACTTCGACCAGTTCAAACGTATCGGCCGCATCGTCAAACGCAAAATGCAGCACTGAGCAGTTGCCCGGCACGCGTTCGCGCTCGTCGGCCGCCGCGCCCCGCACGTGGTCCAAAAACTCCTTGATAGCTGAGCCATGACTTACCGCGAGCACGCACGTATGGTCCGGACGCTGCATAAGATCGGTCAGCGTCGCCACCATGCGCGTGCGCACCTGGATCTGGCCCTCGCCGCCAAACTGCCGATAGAAGTCGCGCCACGGGCGCTCGGGCATAAGCATCACGCGCTCGGCCTCAAAGTCGCCAAAGAACCACTCACGCAGGCCGTCCAGGCGCTCGTACGCCAAGCCCGGCCACAAGTTGGCGATAGTCTGCTCGGTGCGATGAAGCGTAGAGGTGTAGGCATGATCGGGCTCAATGCCGCGCGCACGTAAAAACATGCCGGCGCGCGCCGCCTGGTCGCAACCCAGCTGCGTAAGCGGCGAGTCACTCCACCCCTGAATGATACGCTTAAGGTTGAATATCGTCTGTCCATGACGGACCAGATACAGATCTTTATTCATAGGGGTCCTTTCGTTCGTTACCAACCCAAGAGCGAAAACGCCCCGTCGCAATAGCCAAAATGAAGCACGGCACCGTTGTCGGGTAGCTCTCCCCCGCCAGTCACATACTCAAGAAACTCCTGGCAGGCTGAGCCGTGGGAAACCGCCAGCACGCAGTCGTGCTGCGGCCGGGCCATAATACGGGACAGCGCCGCGACCATGCGCGACTGAAGCTGCACTTCCGACTCGCCGCCAAAGGCCACCGGATAATCGCCCCAGGGCTGCGGCGGCATCTCGCGATTTGATGTGCCCTCCAGCGAGCCAAAATGCCACTCACGCAGGTCATCGACCAGCTCAATGGAACGGCCCTCGCCAACGATAAGCTCGGCCGTATGCCGCGCCCGGCCCAACGGCGAGGAATACACATGATCAAAGGCCACGCCACGCGCCGCAAACGCCGTACGCGCCGTCAGCGCCTGCTCGCGCCCGTGCGCCGTAAGCGGCGAATCGTGCCAGCCCTGCAAAATGCTCTGCACATTGAGCTCAGTCTGCCCATGCCGCACCAAATACAGATCTGCCACACACCCTCCCCTCGTACCACCACAAAGGGGACAGGAGCCTTTGTGGTGATTTTGCCGCCGGATTGCACCGCAACGACGCACAACTACAGCAGCACGTCGGCAAGCGGACGCTTGGGTACGTGGTGCACCTGCGCCTCGTCGCGCCAATAATTGATGGAGCCGTCGGGGTTGGAATCGATCGCATCGATCACCTGTGTCTCGGCCGGAACGCCAAAGGCCATGATCAGCTTGAGCTCATACTTGTCGTTATCGAGCCCCATGGCATCGATCGCGCGGGGCGTAAAGGCCTTGAACATGCAGGCTGCCACCTCGGGCGTGGCGCTGCGGGCGGCGAGCATCATCGTCTGCGCGGCAATGCCCGTGTCGACCTCGGTAATGGGAGCGGCAGGCTTGCCCGGAACGGCGCGCTCGGCCAGAATCGCGATATAGCCGGTCGGGCGCTCGCCCTCGGCAGGACCCGGCCAATCCTTAAACGCGCCGGCCCATGCAAGCTCGTCAAATACACGCGCGCAGTCCTCTGCACCGCTTACCACATGAAAACGCAGACGCTGAGCATTGGCACCGCAGGGAGCCAGGTGCGCCAGTTCCGCCAGCTCGAGCAAAAACTCGCGCGGCACGCGCATGGACTCGTCAAAGCGACGGCACGTACGGGCACGACGGACCAGCGCATCAAACGCTTCCAGACCGAGCTTTTCGCAACCTTGCTTTGCCATCGATTCGACACTCGACGGTGCCTCGGGAACTGCTTCGTTCATAGGGACCCCCAATACAAGCCAATTGTCCTTAGGAAAATCTAACCTAAAACGTAGGCAATAACGAACAGGGCTGCAATGTTCTACACCTGTTGAATAGAAAATCGCGACGTGGGGAACAACGGAAACAATTCGGGGCCTTTGGGTTACGTTTCGCCCTCCCCGACCCATACGTCAGCGCCCTTAGGGGATACTGGTTGTAACGATCAAGGCTTACGCTGCACGGAAAGGAGACATTATGGGCATCTTTAAGAACGATGACCAAAAATCGAGCCAGTTTGGATTTGACGAGAAAAGCATGGCAGGCAAAGCCGTCAAGGCCGTGCGCTGGATCTACGCCATCACGGGCGTCGTGGCGCTCATTGCTGGTATCGCGCTGCTTTTTGCACCCGCCAAGTCCCTCGTCTTTTTGACGACCGTCCTGGGCTTCTACTTTGTGATTACGGCAGCCATCAGGCTGTTCACTGCCATTTTTGAGCCGCTGCTGCCCACCGGCTGGCGCGTCACGAGCATCATCTCCAACCTACTCATTATCCTGGGCGGCGTCATAATCCTGCGCAACCAGGCCTTCTCGACCGCGACGCTCACCACGATGGTGGTTATCGTGGCCGGCTTTGGCTGGATTGTCGAAGGTGTCATGTCCATTCTGGAGTCCGAGCTTTCGTCCAACCGCGCCCTCGCTATCCTGAGCGGCGCACTTTCCATCATCGCCGGCATGTTCGTGTTTATCTATCCGCTGTGGTCGGCCAAGATGCTCGTCATCTTTAGCGGCGCCGCGCTGCTGTTGTTTGGCGTAACGCTGATTGTTCGCGCTATTCAATTTGGCAAACTGGTGCACTAGATGCCGCGAACGCTCTTTATTGATGCCGACGCCTGCCCGGTCACGCGCGAGTCGATTGACTGCGCGCGGCGGGCGGGCGTCGCCGTTGTTATCGCCGGCAACAGCACGCAAAACCTGGAACGGCACATTCGCCGCGACGACCCGCGCGATGCCGAGCACGCGCGTCGCGGCTTTTGGG
>DXMX01000089.1:0-2378 GCA_019413955.1 Collinsella sp. | reverse complement strand
GTGCTCGGGCGCGATGCCGCCGCCATCGGTGTGCGCGGGCGCGTGTACGACAAGGCGACTATCGATATGCAGCTGTTTATTCGCCACGAGGAAAAGAAGGTACGCCGCGCCGGCGGACGCACTCGCGGTCCGGCAGCATTTACCAGCGAAGACCGTGCCCGCTTTAAACGCAACCTCACCGAGTTGCTGCACTAACCAAGGTAGGTTTTTGGGACATGCCTAATAATCTACCTTTTTGTTTTGCCGATTGACGCGCATCCAACGCCCAGGTCATGGCGGTGGAATTTATGGCATGTCCTAGTTTTACGGCATGCCCCAAACATCCACTTAGAACCCAAAGGCGGAAAGGATAAGGCCCCAGCCAGCGCCGATGACGTACATCATGATCAGGAACACGACATTTTCGCGGGCGCTGCGGTTGGTGCGGAACAGCACCAGATAGCCCACGCCGGCGGAAATGAGCGTGCCGGCGAGCATCGGCGCCAGTTGCAGCGCGCCTTCCAGATACAGCTGTGTAATGACCACGCTCGCCGAGCAATTGGGAATCAGCCCGACAAGCGCCGAACCCAGGACAGCGAGTATCTCGTTGCCGCGCAGGAACTGCTCGATCGCGGACTCGCCGAACGTCTCGAGCACGGCAACCAGAATCAGCGTCACCAGAAAAATGAATACCGAGACCTGCACGGTGTGCGAGATCGCGCTGCGGATGATCGACAGGACAGGCGTCCCTTCGTGGGAGTGGGAGTGACCGTGACCATCATGGTGTTCATGTTCGCCCTCATGACCGTGATCGTGGCCATGTCCGTGTTCGTGCTCGTCCTCGTCTTCATCGCAACCGCAATGGTCGCGCTCGCACAACTCGTGGATGTGGTCGGCGCTCACGCCCGCCTCGGCCACCTCGTCGATGATGTCACCGCCGCTGTGGTCGTCATGCGCGCAGTTAACGTGCGCCGGATTGACAGTGGTCCCCAACACGGTACGACGAATCGCCGCATGCGCGCGGGCGTTGCGACGCAGACCGCGAATGGCGGCATCTACGATAAAGCCCGTGACCAGTGCGATAAGCGCTTTCGAAGCCAAAAGCATCGCCATAGTCTGCACGGGAACCTGCTCGGCAAGTAGCAGCGGCAGCATCTCGTCGGAGGTCGAAAGGAACACCGCCACCAACGTGCCCAAGGTCACGACACGGCCGGCGTACAGCGTTGCTGCCATGGCCGAAAATCCGCACTGCGGCACAATGCCCAGCAGCGAGCCAACCACGGGACCCGCAGCGCCGGCGCGCTTGATAGCGCCGTTGACGCGGTCGCCCGCAACGTGCTCAAGTGTCTCGAGAGCAAGATACGTCACCAACAAAAACGGCACCAGCGACAGCGTGTCCTTGCCGGCGTCGAGCAGAATATCAATCAGTAAATCCATGACGGATGGAACCTTTCGTGTCTTTCGGCAGCATTGTAAAAGTCCTAGCGGTCAACTAGGGTATTGTAGTTGTCCCGGGCGCGGTGCCAATAGTTGCCCATGGTAAACTATCATCTCGCCACAACTCAGTAACCCCGAGCCGCGCGACGCGGCCCGTCCAAGGAGCAGCCTATGAACGTTTCGCAAGCACTTGAATACGAGCGCCAGCCGTTTATTCCCATGTTTATCTATGGCGACCACGGTGCCATGGAGTCCGAACGCCAGAAGGGCGAAGAGGCCCTCAAGGTGCTCGAGACCGAGTATTTTACTGCCGAGGACGACCCCGGCTTCGACTTTGCCACCGTGCGCGACCTGGCCGACCGCAACCGCGACCTTTGCGACCAGATTGGGGAGGCACGCCTGCGCAATGTGACGCCCGCGACGCTCTCGCGCGGCCTGTCCGACGCCGACACCTGCGCCGCCATCGGCAAAATGCAAAAGCGCACCGCCGCGTCCGTTATGCGCGAGATCCGCGGTGACCGCGACGCGCTCGGCGTGGCCTACGCCCGCAAGCCCATCCAGGGCACCGTGCTCGGTGTCGACATCGAGACCACCGGCCGTGCACCCGAACGCGGTTATATCATCAACGTCGGCTGGGAGATCATGGAACTCACCAGCGACGCCATCCCGCACGACGCCGAGGCGCACTACTGTGGCCTGCCCGACATCTACCGCGGCGAGGATGTACCGCTGTCGAATATCCACCACATCACCTGGAACGACATCGACGGCAAAAAGCCGTTCCGCGAGAACAAGGAACTGCAGAAGCAGCTGCTCAAGCTCATGAAGAAGTACCCGTACATGGCACACAACGCCGCGTTTGAGGACAGCTGGTTCAAGATCCACCTGGACGGCTACGCCGAGGCACGCCGCGCGGGTAAGATCATCGTCATCGACTCGCGCCAGATCTGCCGCAGCCTGGA
>DXMX01000088.1:5081-5795 GCA_019413955.1 Collinsella sp. | reverse complement strand
AGCAACGTGTGAGCGAGACGCTCGAGACCGTCGGTATCAGCGACCTGCGCGACCGCAAGATCGCCACGCTTTCGGGCGGCCAAAAGCAAAAGGTTGCCATCGCCGCCATCCTCGCTATGCGTCCGCGTGTGCTCGTGCTCGACGAACCCACCGCGGCGCTCGACCCCGCCAGCTCCACGCTGGTCTTCGAGACCCTACGCGAGGCCAACCGCGCACTCGGCATCACCATCGTCGTCGTTGAGCAAAAAGTCGCCCTGCTTTCGGAGTACTGTAACCGCGTGCTGGTGCTCAATCATGGCGAAATCGCGCTACAGGGCGAGCCGCATGAGGTCTTCGCGCACACCGATGAGCTCCGCGCCATCGGCGTCGATTGCCCGCGTGTCACGCGCATTTTCAACAGCCTCGAGGCCGATGGCCTGGCCAGCGGCACTCCCTGTTTGGATGTTGATGAGGCTGAGCGCCTGATTACGGGCATCGTCGACCCCGCACACGCAAGCAGCGACACTCAGGCACCCGCCGGCTCACCGCACGCACCGTCGTTGCGCCCGCGCGCCAAGGACGCCGAGCCCGTGCTCACCTTCGATCACGTTGAGTTTGCCTATCTCAATGGCGGCGCCGCCGTCCACGACCTCAACCTGACCCTCTATCCCGGCGAGCTCGTGGGCATCGTCGGTCAAAACGGCGCCGGCAAGACCACGCTCACCAAGCTGCTCA
>DXMX01000088.1:0-5071 GCA_019413955.1 Collinsella sp. | reverse complement strand
GGAAACAGTGCGCACCATGGCCGAGCGCGGTTGCGCCGTTATCATGGTCTGCCACGATATGGAAGTCGTCTCGGATTTTGCCGAGCGCATTGTGGTAATGGCCGACGGTCGCATCCTCGACCGCGGCCGCACGCACGAGCTATTCTCGAACATCGATCTCATGCGGCGTGCCTACGTGGAGCCTCCCCAGGTTATTGAACTCTCGCGCCGTCTGGCATCTTCCGTCTCGCCCGCTTTTGCGCAGGTGAGCGAGGTCACCGATGTCGTTCGAATTACCAAGGAGATGGTCCACCGTGGTTAACGTCATCGACTACATGCCGGGCGATACGCTGCTGCATCGCCTGAACCCCGTCGTCAAACTGGGCCTCGCCGCCGCCATCATCGTCGGCATCTTTTTGTCCGACACCTACGTGGCACTGCTGGGCTTTTTGGCACTCACCCTTGCACTGGGTGCCTATGCCGGCGTCGTCGACCGTCTGTTCTCGCTGCTCAAGTTGCTGATTCCGCTCGCGCTTATCATGCTGGTGCTCCAGCTGGCCTTTATGCGCGATGGCAACGTGGTGTGGAGCTTTATCACCGACACGGGCCTCATCACGGGATCGAAGGCCTGTCTGCGCCTGCTGGGTGTGGCGTTACCACTCATCCTCATGCTCATGGTGACCAAGCTCAACGACCTTGCCAACGCCTGCGTCGAGGTGCTGCACGTACCGTATCGCTATGCCTTCACCTTTACCACGGCGCTGCGCTTTGTGCCGGTGTTTGGTCAGGAGATGAACGCCATCATGGAGGCGCAGACCGCACGCGGCGTCGAGTACGACACCAAGAACCCCATCAAGAAGCTTAAGCTCATGCTGCCACTGTGCGTGCCGCTGCTCATCTCGAGTGTGGGCAAGACCGATGCCACAGCCTTGGCGGCAGAACAGCGCGGCTTCTATCTGCGTACGCGCGCCAGCTCGTACAAGCGCTACCCCATCAAGGGCCTGGACATCGCCGTGCTCATCGTCAGCATCGCCCTCATCGTCATCGGCTTCCTGTTCTAGTTCACCACCGACAGCAACCGCCCCAACGCAAAAGGCTTCGGCTCGCACCAAACGAGCCGAGGCCTTTACTGTTTCACCAGATAAAACCTACCAAAATAAACCTGTCCCTTTTTGGCAGGTCGGAAGCTAGAGGCGGTAGGGGGCGCCGCTGCGGATGATGGATTCGCGCACCAGGACATCCATGGCGTCGAGGGTGATCTCGGGCATCTCTCGGTACTTCTGCAGCACCGAGAGCTCGGTGCAGGCCAGAATGACGCGGTCGCAGCCGCTACGGGCGAACTCCCACATCACGCGGTCGAACTTATCCATATCGGGCTCACGTCCGGCCTTCACATCATCGTAGATAAGCGACATCACATCGTTCTGACGTTTCTCGCTGGGATAGACAACCTCGACACCCGCGGCCTCGCATTCGCGGCCGTAGACGCCCGCGCCCACGGTGCCATCGGTTCCCATGATGCCGATCTTATGCACCGGCTCGGCCGGCATACTCAGGTTGGGGTCGAACTCGCACTCCCCCATCACCGCACCGGCCAGAGCATAGCGCACCGACTCACGCGGCATGTGGATAATCGGCACCTTCGTAAACGACTGGATCTGGTCATAGAAGTAGTGTGACGTGTTGCAGGGAATGGCAATGTGCGCACAGCCCAGCGACTCGAGTGCCTGGGCGCACTCTTTCATGGTCGCCAGCAGTTTGGCATGCTCGCCGGTCTTAATGGCCAGCGTGCGGTCGGGCATGGTCGACTTGGAGAGTACCACCATGTCGATATGTTCCTGATCGCAGGCAGCAGCCGTATGACGCACCACCTGGTCGTAGTAATACGACGTGGCCTCGGCGCCCATGCCGCCGATAACTCCCAGCTTTTCCATCGCCGCCTCCTTGGTGACGCTTGCGCAATTGCGCGTATCATACCCGCGCCCGCCCGATGCAAACCGGACGGGCGCCGCGCTCATCTACTTGTAATACGTCTTGAACAGCTTAAAGTGGCGCAGCTTGGTGTGCCACATGCGCAGCCAGCGGTTAAAGACAAAGTCGCCCTTCATAAACGAAGGGTCGGCGCCCTTGCCCTCCTTGTCCAGGCGATGCACCTTAGCGCGCAGCTCGGGATCCTTGACGTACTTGTCGACGACGCCCATGGGGACGACCATCCACAGGGCCTCGTCCTGCGCCGTCACAAACTCCGGCTCAAACGGGCGGTTGAGCACATACTCGTCCACCACATACTTGGCAACGTTAAAGCCGCTGTTGGTAACGTAGTAGTTGCTGCGACCCTGGCGCGTGTTGAAATCGAAGAACTTAAACGAGCCATCGCGCTCGTCGTACTTAACGTCAAAGTTGGAATAGCCCACAAAGTGAAGGTCCTCGAGCAACTTGCGCACGCCGCCCATGAGCTCGTCGTTGGGCTCGGTAATGATACAGGCATGGTTGCCGACACCGTGGGGCTGATGCTCCTCGAGCAGCACATGGCCCAGGCACATCATGCGGACCTTACCGTTGCGGTCGGAATAGCTGGTGAGCACGCGCATGTACTCGTCGTTGCCGGGCACGCGATCCTGCAAGATCAGATCGTCGGTGTAGCCGCTGGCATACGAATCGCGAATGACCTGTTCCAGCTCGGCGCGGTCGGCAATCTCATAGGCCTTCTTCTGGCCCTCGAACTCATGCTGCCACCACATGATGCCGTCAGAAGGCTTCAGAATCATCGGGTAAGGAAAATCGATCTGGTCGAGCACTTCGGCAGGCGCCTCACCCTGAGCATTGAGCATCGCCTTGGTAAAGGTAAACGTGTGTGGATAGGGCACGCCATGCTTCTCGCACAGCTCGTAGAAGATCTCCTTCTTCTGACACTGCTCAAGCATGCTATAGGGAGCGTAAGGCGCGACGATGTTATCCGCCAACTCATGGGCATCCTTGGCCTGAGCCACGAGGGCAACATAGTTATCGCCACAGCCCACAAGGACAATCGTCTTATCGGCATGCGCTTGGGCAATGCCGTTGACGGTTTTGAGCATCACGGGCATGGTATCGATATCCACGTTGGGCGTGTAGTCGATAATCTGGCTGCGGTACGCGGGACCCGTCTGGTACTTGCCAAAAACCAGACTCTTGACCTGGTACTCCTCGTAGAAGGCGCGCGCCACCGAATAGGCGTTGATGTCGCCACCAAGCAGCACGGGAATGAACTCGCGCTCTGTAAACTGCAATGCCATGGAAACTTCCTATCATGAACTGCCCACACAACGGGCGGTCTTTGCGCAACTGATTCATTCTAGCGTGCCAAGCCGCCGGCGCCCAAAGCTCCACCGTATCTATGGCAATCGACGTAATCGTCCAGCACGAAGACGGCGCTCACCGTTGTATGACAATGGGCAATGAACCTACCATTGTTGTAGGATTCATCGTATTGACATCTTCGAGCGAAAGGCGCACACGTGCCCCAAGACCATCCGACCGATAATCCCATCCTCAATGCCGCGAAGCGCGAGCTGGAGGAACGCGCACAATCGGCCGTTCCCCTACGAACGGCAAACGATGCTTACAACGGGCCTGCCCGCATCGTCTCAATCAACACGTCGGCGCACAAGGGCACGCGCAAGTCGCCCGTCGCCGATGGACACGACACCGTTATAGAGCAATTTGGCCTCGCCACCGATGCGCACGCCGGGCATTGGCACCGCCAGGTCTCTTTTTTAGCCGCGGAGTCCATCCAGACGGCGCAGGCACGCGGGCTCGATGTGCGCAAGGGCGACTTTGGAGAGAACTTCACAACCCGGGGCATCAACCTGCTCTCGCTCCCCTTGGGCACACAGCTCAAGCTTGGAAGCGACGTGCTCGTCGAAATCAGCCAAATCGGCAAGGTCTGCCACACCCGTTGCGCCATCTACTATCTCGCCGGCGACTGCATCTTTCCCCACGAGGGCGTTTTCGGCGTGGTACTAAAGGGCGGAGAGGTCTACGCCGGCGACGATATCCAGGTAATCAAACTCGGCGACGGCACCTGTTCGTTCACCCCCGCCGAGGCCCTCGAAGAGATTGAGCGGGCTCGCCAGAAGGGCACGCTGTAGTTATAAAACCCCACGTTGAGATGGCTTTTACAGCCCAAAACTCCTCTCAAACAGGGCTCTGTAACGTTAAAGTTGAACTCTATGGTTTCTCAACAATTCATCATAACTGCAGGTCAAAGCCAAAGCCTCAAGTTCAACTTGACCCTTTGGGACCTTTAAGGTTCAAGTTGAGGTCGAAAGCAGTAGTAGAATACCGTTCGAACCATAACCTACGATTGATTGCAGAGGGACTGGATGCAGCATTCGAATCATCGCACCGCAGCGCTCATTGCGTCGAAGCCGGCTCGTATCATCACGAGCGCCGCGCTCGCCGTTGCGCTGACGGCCACGCCGATGCTCTCCCCCGTTGCGGCGTATGCCGCCTCGCAGGCAACGCAGGACCAGCTTTCCGCAGCCCAGCAGAAGATCGAAGCCGCTACGAGCGCCTACAACGACGCCCGCACCAAGCTCGATGACCTACAAAAGCAGATTGACTCCAATGAGGCAAGCATCGAGGAAATCGAGGCTAAGCTTCCCGAGCAGCAGGCCAAGGCAAGCTCCGCCATGCGCGATCTGTACAAGTACCAGAAGGGCACTAACCCCATCGTGAGCTTCCTGGTCAACGCGCAGAGCCTGGGTGAGTTCATCACGACCTGCAAATACACCAACCAGATCACGAGCTCGAGCGTCGACGAGATCGAAGAGCTCAATAATATGCAAACCGAACTCGAGCAGAACAAGGCCGAGCTCCAGCAGGCCAAGTCTCAGCTTGAGGCGGAGCAGAAAAACGCCGAGGATGCGCTGGCGCAGGCCCAGCAGCTCCGCAGCGAGGCACAGGCAAAAGCCGAGCAGGAAAATGCCGCCGAGCTTGCCAAGCTTGAGGCCGATAAGGCCGCTGCCGCCGAAAAGCTCTCGGGCGAGGGCGTAAGCGGCAGCAATTCCAGCAGCCAGGCCACCAACACCAACACCACCATCGACACCAC
>DXMX01000087.1 GCA_019413955.1 Collinsella sp. | reverse complement strand
CCTCATCGCTTCGTACCACGTCCCCGGCCTTTACGTCGATGCTGTGGTCCTCGACGTAAAGGCCGGGGACGTGGTACGAAGCGATGAGGGCCATGTGAGTCTTCCGTTCGTTGCGGTGTTTCGGGTTGACCAATTCTACCGCCGCGGGCGAGGCCATGCGCAAATCGGCTACCATGGTTGCAAACTTCTAGGAGAAAGGGCCGCCCATGTCGGTCGATATAGCCACGTATGTCCACGATCTTGCCGTTGCCGCCAAGGCAGCGTCGGCCTCGCTTGCCACGGCGAGCGATGAGCAGCGTCAGGAGGCCGTGCGCGCCATGGCCGCGGCGCTGCGCGATGGCGTCGATTCCATCGTTGCCGCCAACGAGCTCGATATGTCCGCCGCGCGCGATGCGGGTACCTCGGCCGGACTGCTCGATCGCCTGCTGCTGACGCCCGAGCGCGTCGAGGGCATGGCCGCCGGCCTGGAAAAGCTCGCCGAGCTGCCCGATCCCGTGGGCCGCGTGCTCGACCACCGCGTGCTTGCAAGCGGCGTGGACCTGACCCGCGTGAGTGTGCCGCTGGGCCTGGTCGCTATGGTCTACGAGGCGCGCCCCAACGTGACGGCCGACGCCGCAGGCATCTGCATCCGTACCGGCAACGCCTGCATTCTGCGCGGTGGCTCGCTGGCCTATCACTCGTGTGCCATGATCGCCGAGCTGCTGGCCGATGCGCTCGAGGCCAAGGGCTTCCCGCGCGAGGCTGTGTCGATGATTGAGTCCACCGACCGCGAGGCCACTGGCGAGCTCATGAAGCTCCGCGGCATCGTTGATGTGCTCATTCCACGTGGCGGTGCAGGCCTGATCCAGCGCTGCGTGCGCGAGTCGCTCGTGCCGGTGATCGAGACGGGTACGGGCAACTGCCACATCTACGTGCATGAATCCGCCGACTTTGATAAGGCACTCAACATTATCGTTAATGCCAAGACCCAGCGCGTAGGCGTGTGCAATGCCGCCGAGTCGCTGCTGGTCGACCGTGCTGTGGCCGATGCGTTTTTGCCTGCGGTCGTTGCCGTGCTGCACGACCACGGCGTGCTCATTCACGGCGACGATGCCACGTGCGCCGCGTGCGCCGACGCCGGCTTTGTAGAGGGCGATGACTACGTCGCCGCGACTGAGGAGGACTGGGGTCGCGAGTACCTGGCGCTCGAGATGAGCGTGAAGGTCGTGGCAAACGAGGACGAGGCCATCGCACACATCAACCGCTACGGCACGATGCACTCCGAGGCCATCGTTGCCGAGGACACGGATGCTTGCGAGCGCTTCCTGGATGCGGTCGGTGCCTCGGCCGTGTACGCCAACGCCAGCACGCGCTTCACCGACGGCGGCGAGTTTGGCCTGGGCGCCGAGATCGGCATCTCGACCCAAAAGCTCCACGCCCGTGGCCCCTTTGCCGCCGAGGCCCTCACCACCTACAAATACAAGCTCCGCGGCACCGGCCAGGTCCGTCCCTAACGCCCGCGCAAACAAAAACCACCACAAAGGTGCCTGTCCCCTTTGTGGTGGTTTTAGGTGGCGTTGACGGTTAGGCCTGGAAGGTATCTCGGTCGGGGGCGAAGGACTGCATGGCCGCGATGGTGCGGTCAAAGAGCTCGGGGAGCTCCCAGCCCAACATCTCGGCGCCCTGCGAAATCACGTCGCGCGAGCAGCCGGCGGCAAAGCGTTTGTCCTTGAACTTCTTCTTGAGCGACTTGGTCGTAAAGTCCATAACGCTCTTGCTCGGGCGCATGATGACGGCAGCGCCGATCAGGCCGGTGAGCTCATCGCAGGCAAACAGGATCTTTTCCATCTGCAGCTCGGGCTTGGGTAGTGAGGTGTTGAAGTCCGACGTGTGCGTCTGGATGGCGCGAATGAGCTCGGGAGACGCACCTTCGCCCTCAAGAATCTCGGCAGCATAGATGGTGTGGTTAATGGGGTCGTCCTCATGCTCCTCCCAATCCAGGTCGTGCAGCAGACCGACGATGCCCCAAAACTCCTCGTTCTCGGGGTCGAACTCGCGCGCAAAGTAGCGCATAGTGCCCTCGACCGTCTCGCCATGGGTGATATGGAACGGGTCCTTGTTGTGCTCATTGAGCAGTTCGAACGCGCGGTCGCGGGTGATTCCGGCGGTAAGCGGCTCTGCCATAAGAGACTCCTTGTGCTCGTGGGTATCGATAAGAATGAATACTACTAGAACAAGAAAACCACCACAAAGGTGCCTGTTCCCTTTGTGGTGGTTTTTGGCGCGGATGGGTTAGTTGAGGGCGGCTTGGGCTAGGCGGGCTTCGGCGGCCTCCTCGGTGACGCCAAGGGCCACGGCGAACTCCTCGATGGAGCGGCGTTTGGCCTCCTTGAGTACGCGCATGTAGTAGGAGCTGGGTTTTTTATCAGCTTCCTCGGCCTGGCGAATGCGGTGCATCATGGTCTTTGCCACGCGGACCGTCTCGGGCGCGCCCAGCTTGAGCTGCTGCTTAAAGTGTGTCTCCTCAAGCGAGCTGTTGCGCTCGGTAAAGGTGTCGCACTCCAGCTCGTCATAGTGGCTCAGCAGGTGCTCGGCATCTTGCTGAGAGATGGCGGCGTGCAGACGGTCGGCCTGCGCCACGGGGTACATGAGGATCGTCTGCGCATGTCCCTGCTTGGTCTCGAGCAGCAGCATGGGCTGCGGTGTGTCGTCCCTAAAACCGACGACGGTGCAGACTCCCTGGCCCGGATGAATGACGTGTTGACCGATTGAGAACATGCTACCTCCAACTTATACGAATTTACGTATGTCTAGAATAACACGCTGACGTGCGCAAACCCGTACTTTATGCAGGAAAAGCACACAACTCTGATAGGTAAGAGTATTCGATAACAGACGCAGCTCATTCACACCTTTATGCATTTTCAACGCCTGCATAATCTGCAGGCAGACCGGCATCTTTGAGTGACTCCATACAAGCTGTAGTCATTTTTGTGCATATGCAATATCTATTAGCTTTACCCTGCGACAGTGCCCGTCGCTTGTGATAGAGTGCTACAAACTCTGGCTTTTGCCCTACGAGTGACCAAGAGCTCGGGGGCTTTAACACAAGGAGGATCTATGCCCGAGAAGATTGAAGAGCTGGTACGCGCTGCGCTTGCTGCGGCCCAGGAGGCCGGCGACCTTTCCGCATTTGAACTTGACGATTGCGCTATCGAGCGACCGGCTGACACTTCTCATGGCGAGTGGACCTCTACCATGGCCCTGAAGTCCGCCAAGCTGGCCCACTGCGCCCCGCGCAAGATCGCCGAGGCCATCGTTGCCCATATGCCCGAGGACCCCGCGATCGAGAAGGTCGAGATCGCAGGCCCCGGCTTCATCAACTTCTACCTCTCCGTTGCCGTCAAGAATGCCATCTTTGGCGAGGCTCGCGAGAAGGGTATGGACTTCGCTAAGTCCAACGTCGGTGGTGGCCTGAAGACCCAGGTCGAGTTCGTTTCCGCTAACCCCGTCGGCCCCATGCACATCGGCCACGGCCGCTGGGCCGCGCTGGGCGACTCACTCTGCCGTGTTATGGACCACGCCGGTTACGACATCCAGCGTGAGTTCTACATCAACGACCACGGCTCTCAGATGAACACCTTCGGCAACTCCATCAGCACGCGCTATATGCAGCTTGCCGACATCATCGCCAAGCAGGGCGTGGATATCGACGAGGCTCACAAGCTGCTGATTGCCGACCGCGACGCCTTCGTTGCCGACGAGAATGACGAGCATCCCGAGACTCATCCGTACCAGGATAACTTTGCCGAGACCCTTGGCAAGGACTCCTATGGCGGCGACTACATCATCGACGAGGCCGCCGAGTTCTGGCGCACTGACGGCGATAAGTGGGTCAACGCCGATCCTCAGGAGCGTATGGAGAGCTTCCGCGAGCGCGGCTATGTAAAGATGGTTGACAACATGCGCGACCTTTGCCATGCCGTTAACTGCGACTTCGATCGTTGGTTCTCCGAGCGCTCACTGTATGTGAAGGACACTGAGGGCGAGACCGCCGGCACCTCCGCCGTCGACCGCGCTTTTGAGAAGCTCGACAAGATGGGCTACCTCTACACCAAGGACGGCGCCCTGTGGTTCCGCTCCACCGACCTGGGCGATGACAAGGACCGCGTCCTGATCAAGTCCGACGGCGAGTACACCTACTTCGCCTCCGACGTTGCCTATCACTGGGATAAGTTCCAGCGCGTCGACCACGTCATCGACATCTGGGGTGCCGACCACCACGGCTACATCGAGCGCGTCCGCTGCGTCTGCGACGCTCTTGGCTATCCCGGCAAGTTTGAGGTTCTGCTGGGCCAGCTCGTCAACCTGCTGCGCAACGGCAAGCCCGTCCGTATGTCCAAGCGCAAGGGCACCATGGTGACCCTGCAGGAGCTCGTCGACGAGGTCGGTTCCGACGCCGCCCGCTACACGCTCATCTCCAAGAGCTCCAACCAGATGGTCGACTTCGATATTGAGGCCGTTAAGAAGCGCGACAACTCCAACCCGGTCTATTACGTGCAGTATGCTCACGCCCGCGTGTGCTCCATCCTGCGCCGTGCCGCCGACGTTACGCCCGAGCAGGCTGACGAGATGGGCATGAAGGCCGTCGCCGCCAAGGCCATCGGTGAGAACGTTGATTACTCGCTGCTGACCGACCCGACCGAGCTCGCCCTTTCGCGTAAGCTCAACGAGCTCACCGACCTCATCGCCAGCTGCGCTCGCGACCGCGCCCCGTTCCGTCTGACGCACTTTGCTGAGGAACTCGCCGGCGACTTCCACAGCTTCTACGCTGCCTGCCAGGTTCTGCCGAGCGAGGGCCGTCCCGTCGACCCCGAGCTTTCGCGTGCCCGTCTGGCCGCTTGCGACGCCGTCCGCGTGACGCTCGCCCTGGTGCTCACCCTTGTTGGTGTCTCCGCTCCCGAGCAGATGTAAGCTACGGGTCATTTGACCGCGCAAGTTTGGTTTAACTGAGCCTTGAAAGCCCGATCTCCCATATGGAGGTCGGGCTTTTTGCACAAACGCCGTCGTATTGACGAATTTGGGACTGCTGGAAATACGAAACTATGCCGGTTTACTACGATGAATTGAGAAATTCCAACCACGCCGGCTTTTCGCAAAAAAGTGCAAGGCATCTACCTGCGGTTTTAGTTCAACAAATTTCGGAGTGGTCGCGGTTGAGCGATTCGTCGTAGTAAACCGTCATAGTTTTGGCGGAGGCATTCAGGTTTGTGGGCGGTAAACCAAAGATTGTCCCTTTTGACTAGTCGTTTAAGAACGTCCTCAATGACTAAGTTGCAGGTGGTTGCGGTTGTGTTACACTAACGCTGCGTATATGACGCAAATATCTCGATACAGATCAATGATGTCCGTCGGTATTTGACGGAGCTAGACTGTTTAGCCGCCCTGAAGGTTTATGCAGGGAGCATGTGATCACAGGGCTTGAAAAGAAAGTTGAGCAAACACTGTGTCTGATCAACAGCAAGAAAACGAAATAACGACGACGCAAGCCGCTCCCGCTGCACCGGTTGCGTCGGACCAGGTCGCGGCGCCCGCGCAAGCCTCGGCTCCTGAGACGCCTAAGGCTGCTTCGACGCCTACGCCTGTAGCGGCTGAGAAGGCCGTGTCTGCAACTGGTGAGGAGGCTGCTCCGGCAAAGCCCAAGCGTACGCGCCGCGCGGCCAAGCCTGCCGATGACGGCGAGGAGGTCACCAAGCCCAAGCGCCGTACCACGCGCACGACGCGCGCCAAGCGTACCGTTGCAGCTGACTCCTCGGCGCCGATTTCCGATGAGGTCGCGCAGGCACGTGCGTTGGCGCAGATTAGCGAGGCTCAGGTGGTGCGCGCCCGCCGTCGTGCTGCCGAGCGTGAGGCCGCGGCTCTGACCGAGCTTGCAGCTCCGTTTGTG
>DXMX01000086.1 GCA_019413955.1 Collinsella sp. | reverse complement strand
GTGCGGGGCTGGGTGGCGGCGGTGTTCTGAGACATGGTGAAAATCCTTTCGGAAGGGGAGTGCAAGAGAAAAGCGGAGGCGCGTGATGCGAATGCGATCGGGCTCGAGATAGAAAAAGGCCCCCGGTCGAAACCGGAGGCCTTCCAATCACCTAGAGCGCAAAAACAGGCGTGAGGGACTCACTGTCGACCGATCGTATTCGCATCACGCCACCACCAGTTGTTGAGAGACTTCATCGTGTTCTTCATGTTGGTGGCTCCTTTCGTGATGCCGTGGCGCGGTCGCACCTAGTTGCTGTTGCGCTGCACTATAGCACAGCAAAGTGTGTGCGGGGAAATCTTTTTTGAAAAGATTTCAGGCGGGTTTCCCGCCGGTCAAAAGAGCGGGCTAAGCGGGCGAGGCTGCCATTGCTGCCTTGCCCGCTCAGCTAAGACGTTACTCCTTATTGCGACGGTAGAGGAAGTAACCGCCCGCGGAGATGACGGCAACGCCAGCGATGGCGAATGCAGCCACCACGCGGCCATCAAAACGATCGCCAGTGGTGGGCAGGCCGCCCTTGGTGTTCGTCTTGTTGGTGGTTACCGTGGTCGTGGTGTCCGACTTTCCAGGCTTCTCGGGCTTGGTGGTGGGCTGCTCGGGCTTAGCGGGCTGCTCGGGGGTACCGGGCTGCTCAGGAGTACCAGGCTGCTCGGGAGTGCCAGGCTGATCCGGGGTTACCGGGTCGGTGGCAAGAGCGTCTTTGGCGTAGGTGATGGACACCTTGAGGCCGTTGGTCTCGGTGTCCAGGTCGCTCGGGGTGAAGGGCTGGTCGAAGTTTTCGGCCTTCTGATAGGCGCGCATCTCCTGGAGCAGTGCCTTGCACTTCTTGTAGGTGTTCTCGGTAGCAGCCTTGCCGGCCTTGTTGGCCAGGGCAGTGCGGCCCTCGGTGGTCGTCTTGGCCAGCATGGCGGTGTCGACTTCCTTGTTCTGCTCGATGAGCTCGTTCTGGAGCGCATCGAGGTAGGTGCGGACGCTGGTGGCGAATTGTGCGCGGTTCGCGAAGCAAAGCGAGTTGATGTCCATCAGGACGTAGTTAATGGAGTTCTCGGGCTCCTCGTTGTTCACGATGTCCGTCTCGCTGCAGTGACCATAATCAACGGTCTGGTCGCTGAAGTAGGGGCTGACTTCGGTCATCAGAGCGGAGTATAGCGGGATAGCGACGGAGAACTCGGCGCAGGAGAGCATCTCCCACTGGATGGTTGCAACCTCGGGGTCATAGCCCTTTCGAATCTGGAAGAGGTTGGCCTCGGCGTTGCGGTCGGAACCGATGCTGCTGACACCGTCAGTATTGGCATTAAGGCCGGGGACTTTTTCACCGCGGTTGCCGAAGGCGCGAATCAGCTCAAACGTGTTCCAGTCGGACTTGCTGGGCTGGAAGAACAGCGGCTGCATCTCATGAACCATAGCACCGAGCGTGACGTCATTCTTGTCCTTGTCCTTGACGATCTCGTAGTCGGTGCCCTCGGTCAGCGGAGCCATAAAGTAGTCGCGGCCCTGGATATAACGCGCCCAAGAGCCCATGCCCGTATTGTTGATAGATGCACCGTAGGTCTGGGCAACATCGAACTGTCCGTCTTCAAAGTACTTGGCGAAGCCCTTCTCTTCGGGCATAGTCTTGATCCCCTCAGAGTGGAGGCAGTTCTCAGGATCGTCAAGATTGACCTGGAAATTGAGGTTACTAATGTTGGGGTTGACCGAAGCGACGTCGTCGGTCAGCTTCATAGCGATCCACTGGTGGCCGGAAAGCGCGGCGAACAGCCAAGTCTCGGTGTTGTCGGCGATGACAATCTGGTCGTTGGAGCAGACGCCCTGCTCGTCAATCAGACTGCCGATAAGCTCGACGCCCTCGCGGGCCGTTGCGCTCTCGCCCAAGATGACGCCCGCGTAGCTGTACTCGCCGATGCCGGTATTTTTGACCTCGGGATTTGCTTTGTGGGCATGCTTGGTCGTGGGATCCGCTGCCTTGGCATCGTCGTTGTAGGAGGTGCTCAGTGTTGCGGAGCAGGAGACGCCCTTCTCATTGATGCCGGCCTCGGAGTAGGCATCCCAGCGTCCGTTCCACTCAGCAGGATGGTCACGCACGTAGCTGTAACGATACGTAGTCTTGGTCGAGGTGTAGGAGAATCCGGACTCGTCCGAGCTGTAGGTATGACCAGGGCCATAAGAGGGCTCGATGCCATAGTGTTTGAGGTAACGAGTGCCAATGTCCTCGGTGCGGCCATAGTACGTGTTACCGTCGGCCGTAAGGTTCTTGCCCATGTACATCTGCGTGCAGGCGAGCGCAGACGTCGGCATGGACATGATGGTTGCAGCTCCAAAGGCGAGGCCTATGCCTAGCTTCTTGAGCGCGTTGACGGGGTGAGTTTTCCTCATTTTCCCTCCCAGCGTGCGAAAGCCCTCTGTCGCCAGAGGGCTTCAGCCAATAAAGACGCCCCATTAGCGTAACGAACTGGAAACAATATTCATCTATGAAAGAAACTTACTCGATAAGCGTAATGAAATATGCGACGAGCGGTTAATTGTACTCAGTTTGTAGCTTTACTTTAATAAAGACGCCCTGTAATTACTGTAGCCGAATAAAGTAGCTGGGAATGCCTGAAATGAAAATCCCCTGCTGTTTGGCAAATGCATAAACAGCAGGGGAGACGATAATTGGATGAATATCATACCAATGTGGAATTACTTCTTCCGGCGGTGAATCACGTTGATCGCATAGCCGACGAGCATGGCCAAAACGATGATGATAAAGCCGAGCAGGGGATTGTCGTTCATAGGGTCCTCCTATTTTCCGAGCGGGGAGAATTCGTCGACGATGAGGTCGAGGCATTGTGGAAGCGCGCGGGCTCCAAAGACGCCCGAATTGCTGGAGATAATCTCGCCATCGAACTGCATGCCCAGCGACGGGGTGCAGGTGATCTTGGCTTCCTTGGTCTGGATGATCTTGAACTGCGGGCGCCCGAGTACCTTGCCGGCGGGGTCGAGTGCGGCGGTGATCACGGTAGGCAGCAGCTGCACGGTGCGCACGGGTTCGATGACCGCAATGTCGACCATGCCATCGTTCATACGGCAGTCGGGGAACAGGTTGATGTCGTTTTGGATGACCGAGGTGTTGCCGGCCATGCAGCAGATGCCGTCGAGCTCCTCGACAATGCCGTCATGCTCAATCGTAAAGTGCGCCACCGTGGGATTGGGCGTGGCGAGCGCGGAGAGGAAGTAGGCGATCTCGCCGATGTCGTTTTTGGTGGGGGCGGCCTTCATCATGATCTCGGCGTCGAAGCCCGAGCCGGCGATGATGATAAAGCCGTGGCGCTTCTCGTTGCCGTTCTCGTCGAGCCAAAAGAGCTCACCCATGTCGACTTTGACCGTGCGACCGGCACGGCAGGCCTTGGCGAGCGCCGCTGCCTCGGGGGCATTGCCGATGTTGTTGAAGAACAGGCAGGCTGTGCCGGAGGGGAAGACGAGCGTGGGGACACCGCACCCGCGCATCTGGTCGAGCACGTTGGAGACGGTGCCGTCGCCGCCCGAAACGACCACGCGATCAAACTCGCGCACGTCTGCCACGGCATCCTCGGGCTCCATGCCATCGCCGATAAAACGCATCACGACCTCGTCGCCGCCCTGCGCGAGGGCGTGCGTGAATGCGTAGATTTCATCTGAGCTGGGGCCCGATGCCGGGTTGTGGATGATAAGGCAGCGCATACTTACGTTCCCGTTCTGTGACTAACCGAGTATAGTTGTAAGGCAATGCCGATATCCTACCCGTGTTTTTCGGGCCTAACCTTATTCGATGGGTTGATATGTACATTTCCACACATCAGGCTCTACTCGACTTTTGCCAGCGCGCCCGTGAGTTCGACGCGATTGCCGTCGATACCGAGTTTTTGCGCGAGCGCACGTTCCATCCGCGTCTGTGCTTGGTTCAGATTGCCACCCCTGCCGAGAGCGTCGCGGTCGATCCTCTGGTAATCGACGACCTATCGCCGCTGGCCGAGCTTATGGCCGACGAGAGCGTGACCAAGGTCTTCCACGCGTGCTCGCAGGATATGGAGGTCATGCTCCATACTGTGGGCGTGCTGCCACGACCGATTTTCGATACGCAGGTCGCCGCCGCCTTTTTGGGCGAGCGCCAGCAGATTTCGTATGGCGCGCTTGTTCAGACGTTCTGCGGCGTATCGCTGCCCAAGACCGAGTCACTGACCGACTGGTCGCGCCGCCCGCTGACCGATAAGCAGGTTGAGTATGCGATCGATGACGTCAAGTACCTGATCGTCGCCTATACCGAGATGATGAGCCGCCTGCGCGAGCTGGGCCGTGTGGACTGGGTGCTCGACGAGCTGCGCCCGCTGGCTGACGAGTCGCACTATCGCGCCGATCGACACGAGGCGTTCCGCAAGGTCAAACGCATCAATTCGTGCAGCCGTCACCAGTTGGGCATCGCGCGCGAGCTCGCCGCCTGGCGTGAGGACCGCGCCGAGCGCCGTAACATCCCGCGCAAGTGGGTCATGTCCGACGACACGCTGCTTGCGCTCGTTAAGCGCAATCCTGTGCGTGTTGAGGAGTTCCGCAGCATCCGCGGTACCGACCAGCTGGGGGAGCGCGACGTGGACGGCGCACTCATGGCCATCAAGCGCGGTGCGAGCTGTCCGCACGATCGCCTGCCGCTCTTGGTGCGCGGACATCGTCAGATTTCGCCGGAGCTGGAGAGCGTGACTGACCTTATGTATGCGCTTATCCGCCTGGTTGCCGAGCGCTCAGGTGTTGCGACCTCGGTCATTGCCTCGCGCGATGACCTGGCCGACTACATTGAGCATCCCGAGCAGAGCCGCCTGCGCGAAGGTTGGCGCTTTGAGCTTGTGGGCTCGCGCCTGGACGATCTGCTTTCCGGCAATATGGGGTTGACGGTGAAGGACGGCAAAATCGAGCTCCTGTAGGGAAGCCTAGCCGGTTGAGTGGGTAAAATGCCTCCAACGTGTAACTCGACTCGGAGGAATTCGCATGCCTTATTACTATGGATACGGCTTTGGCATCGACCCGCTGTACCTGCTGGTTGTTCTTGTCTGCACGGTGCTTGGCCTTGCCGCACAGAACTATATCAACTCGACGTACAAAACCTGGTCCAAGGTTCGCTCGGACGGCGATACGGGTGCCACAGTCGCTCGCCGCATGCTCGATGCCAACGGTTGTAGCGCCGTGGGTATCAAGGGTGTCGCTGGCGAGCTCACCGACCATTACAACCCGCAGGACAACAACCTGTATCTGTCGGATGCCAACCGTTCGGGCGGTTCGGTCGCAAGCGTTGCCGTCGCCTGCCACGAGGCGGGCCATGCCGCCCAGCGTCAAAGCGGCTATGCCATGATGAAAGTGCGTACCGCCCTCGTGCCGGTCGTCAACTTTACCCAGAACACCTGGACCATCGTGTTACTCTTGGGCCTGTTTATGAACATTGCCGGGCTCACGACCCTCGCGTTGATTTTCTTCTCGTTTAGTGTGCTGTTCCAACTCGTTACGTTGCCTGTCGAGATTGACGTCAGCCGACGTGCTGTGGCGTACATCGAGCAGTCGGGCATGAGCTCCAAGCAGGTCAACGGCGCCAAGAAGGTACTGACGGCAGCCGCGCTTACCTATGTGGCTGCAGCGCTCACTTCGATCATTCAGTTGCTCTACCTTATGGCTCGCTACAACAGAAACTCCAACCGATAACAAATGGGACAGGCAGGCGCCGCGGGGATTCGTGTCCTCGCGGCGCTGTACTATGTGTTGGACTTAATTTCGCACGGGGCCGGAGCCTCTGTGCTCGATAACGAAAGGAGGCTGCGTGGCAGGCTGGAACCTAACCGGTAATGCCGTTTCCGCCGAGTTCGACGGTTCGGACGAGCAAGAGCGCAAGGAGCTCAGCGTGAGCCAGGCGGTGGAGATCGCCGCCGGTGCGCTCGATGCCATTCCGCAGCTGAGCGTCTTGGGCGAGGTCACGGGTTTTCGTGGTCCTAACGCCCGAAGCGGCCACTGCTATTTCCAGATCAAGGACGATTCGGCCGCCGTTGACTGCATCATTTGGAAGGGTGCCTATCTCAAGCGCACGTTCGATCTGCGCGACGGTATGCAGGTGAGCTTTAAGGGCAGCTTCAATCTCTATAAGGCTACGGGCCGCATGAGCTTTGTCGCTCGCTCGTTTTCGCTGGCGGGGGAGGGTCTGCTGCGTCAACAAGTGGCGCAACTGGCCGAAAAGCTACGCCGTGAGGGTCTGATGGACGAAGCGCGCAAGCGCCGCATCCCGGTGTTC
>DXMX01000085.1 GCA_019413955.1 Collinsella sp. | reverse complement strand
TCCCCGCGCAGCGCGGCGAGTTCTACACCTACGACGACCTGTCGGTGGAGCTCGTGGACTACGTGCACAACATGGGCTACACGCATATCGAGGTCATGCCGCTTATGGAACATCCCTTCGATGGCTCCTGGGGCTACCAGACGACCGGCTACTTTGCCGCCACGTCGCGCTACGGCAACCCGCAGCAGCTCATGCACTTTATCGATGCGTGCCACGAAGCGGGCATCGGCGTGATCATGGACTGGGTGCCCGGCGGTTTTTGCGCCGACGCCCACGGCCTTGCCACCTTTAACGGCCACATGCTGTTTGAGCACGAGATTCACCCCAACTGGGGCACGCACAAGTTTGACTTCGCTCGCGGCGAGGTCCGCTCCTTCTTGGTCTCCAACGTGCTGTACTGGCTCGAGAACTTCCACGTGGACGGCATACGCATGGACGGCGTGTCCAGCATGCTGTACCTCAACTTTGGCATTGACGATCCTGGCCAAAAGAAGTTCAACAAGTACGGTACCGAGGAGGATCTGGACGCCAGCGCGTTTATCCGCCAGGTCAACTGTGCCGTGGAGGCGCACTACCCCGACGTGATGATGATGGCCGAGGAGTCCACTGCGTGGCCGCTCGTGACCTATCCGCCGCAGGATGGCGGCTTGGGCTTCCACTACAAGTGGGACATGGGCTGGATGAATGACACCCTGCACTACATGCAGACCGATTTTCCGTGGCGCCCCGGCAACCACGGGCTGCTCACGTTCTCCATCATGTACGCCTTTACCGAGAACTTTATTTGCCCGCTGAGCCACGACGAGGTCGTGCACGGCAAGTGCTCGCTCATCGGCCGCATGCCGGGCGACTGGTGGCGCCAGTTTGCCGGCCTGCGCACGCTAGCTTTCTACCAAATGACGCACCCCGGTGCCAAGCTCAACTTTATGGGCAACGAGATCGGCCAGTTTATTGAGTGGCGCTACTACGAGTCCATCCAGTGGTTCCTGACCGAGGAGTACGAGACCCACCGTCATCATCAGGCGTTTATCAAGGCTCTCAACCACCTGTACACCGCCGAGCCCGCCCTGTACGAGCGCGGCTACACCGACGACGGCTTTACCTGGATCGACGCGGACAACTCCAAGCAGTCCATCGTGAGCTTTGTGCGCCAGGGCGAGGACGTCGATGACGACCTGGTAATCCTAATCAACTTTGATCCGGCGAGCTACGAGAGCTTCCGCGTGGGTGTGCCGCGCGAGGGTGACTGGGAGGTCATCTTCGATTCCGACCGTCCCGAGTTCGGTGGCAGCGGATACGCCGGTGAGGAGCCCTACACCTGCTCGAGCGAGCCCTATCCCTGGAATGGGCAGATGGACTCCATCGAGATGAAGGTGCCCGGCCTGGCAGGTGTGGTGCTTAAGCGCCGCGGTCCCAGCAGCTATAAGCCGCCCGTGGTCGAGGAGCCCAAGAAGGCGACGCGCAAACGTACGTCCTCGGTGAAGCCCAAGGCCGCGGCCGCCAAGAAGGCTCCGGCTAAGGCGAAGGCCGCCAAGCCCGCTGCCAAGGCTTCGGCCAAGTCCACCACGGCCAAGAAGGCTGACACCAAAAAGACTACTTCCAAGGCCAAGGCAGCTGCTGTTAGGACTTCTGCCAAGAAAGCGTAACAAAGTCGTTACCTTTGCATTTGCCCGCCCCGCTGGGGCGTAGGATAAAAGTCATAACCGTTCCGGGAGAAACATCCCCGGGGGAAAGGAACGTATGAATAAGATCTTCGACAACAAGCAGGAGTTTACCGAGCTCTATCGCGATGCCGTCATGAGCATCAGCGGCAAGAGCGTCGAGGCCGCCAGCGACCTCGATCGCTTTAACGCCCTAGCCAAGCTCGTGGCCGAGAAGGCCCGCACCGTTGCCACCAAGAGTGACGCCCGCGTCACCGCCGAGGGCAAGAAGCGCGTGTACTACTTCTCGATCGAGTTTTTGATCGGCCGCCTGCTCGACAACTATCTGCTTAACTTTGGCGTGCGCGATATGGTCGCCGAGGCGCTCGACGACATGGGCTTTGACCTGTCCGCCATCGAAAACCAGGAGCCCGATCCGGCACTGGGCAACGGTGGCCTGGGCCGTCTGGCCGCATGCTTCCTGGATTCCATGGCAGCCGAGGGCATTGCCGGCTACGGCAACGGCATGCGCTACCGCTACGGCCTGTTTAAGCAGGAAATCGTCAACGGCAGTCAGGTCGAGGCCACCGACGAGTGGCTCACCCACGGCTATCCCTGGGAGATCCGCCGTCAGGACAAGGCCGTGACCATCAAGTTTGGTGGCCATGTTGAGGGCTTTGAGGAGAACGGCCGCACGTTCTACCGCACGGTGGACACGCAGGACATCCTGGCCGTCCCTTATGACATCCCCGTCGTGGGCTATGCCGGCGAGACCGTCAACAAGCTGCGCGTATGGGCTGCCGAGCCGGTCGAGGAGCACTTCGATCTGGAGGCCTTCAACCGCGGTGACTATGCCCTGGCCGATGCCGAGCGCGCCGAGGCCGAGGCCATCAGCGCCATCCTCTACCCCAACGACGCCGGCGAGCACGGCCGTCTGCTGCGCCTGAAGCAGGAATACCTGTTTGTTTCGGCTGGCATCTACAGCCTGCTCGACACCTTTGAGAAGGAGCACGGCGCGAACTGGGAGCTGCTGCCGCAATTTGTGGCCATCCACACCAACGATACCCACCCCGCCATGTGCGGCCCCGAGCTCATGCGTATCCTCATCGACGAGAAGAAGCTCGAGTGGGATGACGCCTGGAACATCGTGACGCAGGTCGTGAGCTACACCAACCACACCATCCTGCCTGAGGCTCTGGAGAAGTGGCCCATCGGCACTTTCTCCAAGCTCCTCCCCCGCGTGTACCAGGTCATCGACGAGATCAGCCGTCGTTGGCACGAGTCGTTCGACACCACGCAGGAGGGCTGGCAGGAGCGCCTGCGCCAGACCGCCATTCTGTGGGACGGTGAGATTCGCATGGCCAACCTGTCCGTAATCTGCAGCCATAGTGTCAACGGCGTGGCAAAGATCCACTCCGACATTATCAAGAACATCGTGCTCAAGGACTTCTATGCCCTGACGCCCGAGAAGTTCAACAACAAGACCAACGGTATCTCACACCGTCGCTTCTTTGCCGAGGCCAACCCCACCTATGCCAAGCTCGTGACCGAGGCCATTGGCGATGGCTGGCTCAAGGATGCCTTTGAGCTGGAGAAACTCAAGGAGTTCCAAAATGACACCGAGTTCCTGAAGGCCGTGGGTGCCTCCAAGCGCGCCAACAAGGAGCGCTTGGCCGCCTACGTTAAGGCCGAGACCGGTCTGGTCATCGACCCCAACACCGTCTTCGATGTTCAGGTAAAGCGCTTCCACGCCTACAAGCGCCAGCTCATGAACATCATGAAGGTGATGGACATCTACAACCGTCGCATCGCCAACCCTAACTTCCACGTGACGCCGACGACCTTTATCTTTAGCGGCAAGGCTGCCTCGAGCTACACCTTCGCCAAGGAGACCATCCGCCTCATTAACTCCGTCGCCGAGGTCATCAACAACGACGCACGCGTCAACGAGGTTATGAAGGTCTGCTTTATCCCCAACTTCCGCGTGAGCAACGCCCAGCTCATCTACCCCGCCGCCGAGATCTCGGAGCAGATCTCCACGGCCGGCAAGGAGGCCTCGGGCACGTCCAACATGAAGCTCATGATGAACGGCGCCATTACGCTGGGCACCCTCGACGGCGCCAACATCGAGATCGCCGACCTGGCCGGCCGCGAGAACGAGGCCATTTTTGGTCTGACCGCCCCCGAGGTCGAGCAGCTCTGGGCATCCAACAGCTATTTTGCGTGGGATACCCTCAACGGCGACCGCGAGCGTCTGGGCCGCGTGATGGACGAGCTCAAGGACAACACCTTTGCGGGTCTTTCGGGCAACTTCGAGAGCATCTATAACGAGCTCATGAACAACAACGACCCCGACCTGGTCATGGCCGATTTCCGCAGCTACGTCGACGCCTGGGAGAAGCTCACGAACAGCTACGGCGACCAGGAGACCTGGAACCGCAAGGCACTGCTCAACACCGCCTCCTCCGGCTGGTTCTCGAGCGACCGTACCATTCGCGAGTACCGCGACGAGATCTGGCACGCGTAAAGGCGCGCGAGCTCCCTTTGCCGCACGGCATTACTCGACGGACACGACCGAGCGCCGCGCCCGTCGCTAATGGGTTTAGGAACATCGATGACAGAAGGAGAAATCGATGAGTAAGAAAGAATGCATCGCGATGCTCCTCGCAGGAGGACAGGGCAGCCGATTGGGGGCACTCACCCAAAAGATCGCTAAGCCGGCGGTCAGCTTTGGTGGCAAGTTCCGCATTATCGACTTTTCACTCTCCAACTGCTCCAACTCGGGCATCGACACGGTAGGCGTTCTAACGCAGTATCGCCCCTACCTGCTGCATGCCTACGTGGGATCCGGCGAGGCGTGGGATCTGGACAGCCGCGACGGCGGTGTGTCGATCCTGCCTCCGTACGAGACGCAGACCGGTGGCGCCTGGTACGCGGGCACGGCCGACGCCATTACGCAGAACCTCGATTACATCAAGGCCAACGACCCCAAGTACGTCCTGATTCTTTCGGGCGATCACCTGTATCGCATGGACTACCGCAAGATGCTCAAGACGCACATTGAGAACAACGCCGACCTCACGGTGAGCGTTATGCCCGTGCCGTGGGAGGAGGCCAGCCGCTTTGGCATCCTGACGACCGACCCCGAGGACGGTCGCATCACCAAGTTCACCGAGAAGCCCGATAAGCCCGATTCGAACCTCGCATCCATGGGCATCTACATCTTCTCGGCCGACGTGCTGATCGAGGCGCTCGAGGAGGACGCTCTGGACCAGCGCTCGAGTCACGACTTTGGCAAGGACATCATCCCCAAGCTGCTCGGCGAGGGCAAGCGCTTGTACAGCTACGAGTTCCACGGCTTTTGGAAGGACGTCGGCACCATCGCCAGCTTCCACGAGACCTCGATGGACCTGCTGGGCAACAACCCCGAGTTCGATCTGTTCGACAAGCACTTCCCCATCATGTCCAACATCACCACGCGACCGCCGCACTACATTGGCCCGGACGGCCGCCTGGACGACTGCCTGGTCTCCAACGGCTGCAAGATCTACGGCACTGCTCGCCACTCGATTCTTTCGACCGATGTCATCATCGAGGAGCGCGCCGTGGTCGAGGACTCCGTGCTACTGCCGGGTGCGCACGTTAAGAGCGGCGCGCGCATCTGCCGCGCTATTTTGGGCGAGAACTCCACGGTCGAAGAGGGCGTGAAGCTCGGCTCTGTCGATACCACCAAGGATACGGCCGTCGTTGGAAATGACGTCGTTATCGGGAAGGGGGAATGATCCGATGATCAATCGCAAGGCCATCGGTTATATCACCGCTAACTACTCTTCGACCTACGGCAGCGTTCTGCTCAAGGACCGCCCCATCGCGTCCGTTCCGTTTTTGGGCCGCTACCGCCTGATCGATTTCCCGCTGTCCAACATGATGAATGCCGGCATTAAGACCGTCGGCGTCGTCATGCCGGGCAACTACCGCTCGCTGATCGACCACGTGGGCTCGGGCAAGGACTGGGGCCTGGACCGCAAAAAGGGCGGCCTGTTCATGGTTCCCGGCAACGCGTATGGCACCACCAAGGGCGGCATGCGTTTCTTGCTGCGCGACATCATCTCCAACAAGACGCTGTTCCAGCGCTCGGACAAGCCCTACGTTGTGATGATGGGCACCAACATCATCTTTAACATGGACCTCAACACCATCATCGACGCGCACGAGAACTCCGGTGCCCAGATGACCGTGGTGTACTGCAAGGCCACGCACAACGTCGATGACGAGACCAAGCTGCAAATCAACGAGAACGGCCGCCTGACGGGCGTGAGCGCCGGCGTCGTGTACGGCGACAACGCCTCTATGGACTGCTGCATCGTCAACCGCGAGACGCTGCTCGAGATTATCGACCACTACCAGGCCGCCGACTATCTGGACCTGCTCGAGGCACTCCAGGGCGACTTTGGCAACATCGACGTGTGCAGCTACGAGTACAAGGGCGAGGTCGTGGGCGTGTTTAGCGAGAAGTCGCTGTATCGCCGCAGCATGGACCTGCTCGACCAGACCGTGGCCGACCATCTCTTTGACCCCGAGCGTCCGATCCTGACCAAGGCTCACGACGTGCCGCCTTCGCGCTATGCGACCGGCAGCCACGCGTGCAACTCGATCATCTCGGCCGGCTGCATCATCAAGGGCACCGTGCGCAACTCGATCCTGTCGCGCGGCGTCGTGGTCGAGGAAGGCGCTTCGGTGACCAACTCGATCATCAACCAGAGTTGCATCATCAAGAGCGGCGCCCGCGTTGAGAACGCCATCCTGGACAAGAACAACGTGGTTCCCACCAACACCGAGCTTCGCGGCACGCCAGAGAACATCCTGGTGCTGGGCAAGGCTCCGTTAACTTCCGACACCACCATCGTACGTTAACGTTGGCACCGCAACATCGCTCGTAACATGTAGAATAGCCGCCCGGTTCGCGCCAGGCGGCTATTCTCGAATTGCAACAGGGAGACAATATGGCTGATTCCAGCAAAAAGATGCAGATCGTGTTTGCCTCGGCCGAGTGCGCGCCGGTTGTTAAGACC
>DXMX01000084.1:4096-6753 GCA_019413955.1 Collinsella sp. | reverse complement strand
GGATATGGTTGGCTCGTCGGTCTCGTCCTGCCGAATGGGTGCCGCGACCGCCTCGACAATCGCGTCGGCTACGGGCTCGGCTTCCGGTTGCCCTGAGTCCGCTGCCTCGGCTTCCACAGGTGCGCCGTCCTCGCGCTCTTCGTCGATTAAAAGTGCTTCGCGCGTTTGCGCAGCGGCGCTCCGAATGTGCCCCAGCTGAGTCAGGTCGATATCGATCTTGACGGGCTGGTGTGCGGCGTCCCACGAAAGCCATGCCACAATCTCGTCATCGATAATCTTGGCCAGATATTTGGGGACCTTTTCTTCCTTAAGGGGATGGGCGGGGTCCAGCGCCAGGCGCAGGCGTTGGTCGCAGGCGCGCATCATTTCACCGAGCTTGCTGCTCTTTTGCCTACTACCATGGATACGCATACATTCCCAAAAGCCGTTTTGGCAACGGTAGATATGGATGGGATCCAGGCGGTATTCGCAGTTCTCGTGGCGCTCGGGCGCAAAGAATACGGCCGAGGCAAACATGGTGTAGGGCATGGCCGTCTCCTCCCCAAACAAGCTCGCTACGATGCCGGTCTTTCGATGCGTGTCATAGTAGCGCGCCATGCGGACATACGCGGCGCATGCCACGTGGCGCAGATCGCGGTGGTGGCTGCGGTCGAGCCGCGAGTTACTTAGGTTGTACGTGGAGAGGGCGTTGATGGCGGCCATGAGTCGCTCCTCGCGCACCTCATCGGGCGGAAGGGGGAGCGCGGGCTCGGAGGTTTTGCGACGTTTGGGGGTCTGGTCGGACGGTGCCGGTGCCGGTACAAGGTCTCGTGCCGCGCGCCGCAGCTCGATAAGGGCGTTATCGAACATGACGGTTTTAGAGTCGCGGAGCAGCTTGGGGTCGAGCCCATGGAATACGGCGTAATCCTGCAACCACACGCGTGCAAACCGATCAATGCCGGGCTCGAAGGCGCGATAGACATCCCAAAAGGCCTTGATCTTGTTAAAACCGTCGAGCGGGTCATCTACGCCAATGCCGCAAATCAGCTCATAGAGATACAGAAAGGCAAAGGACGTAGACGTTTCCTCGACGGTTCCGCGGCGCACTTGGGCACGCCAGGTAAAGTAGCCGCGCAGCTGCCGGTCGCTCATGGCGTTGTAGGTGGGAAAGTACGACTTAAAGGTGCCGTTGTAGGGACAGTCGTCCTCAAAGTCGGCCATCAGCAGGCCCTGGCGGTAAAAAAGCTCGGCTTCCGAAAGCCAGCGGCCCGCACCGCCCTTGGGGTCATCCTGCCAGCGCGATATCTCGCGCATTTTACGGTACTGGTCGGGGAGGAAATTCTGCATCTGTCGGCCGGTTTTGAGAATCGGCTCGTCTGCGTAGATTTCGTTTGAGAAGCGGGTGGACTGATGGGTCCGGGCCTCGGCCATAATGCGCTCGATGAGCATCTTGATGTCCTGGTCGGCCACCGCTTCTCCTCTCCTAACGCAGCTACGGTGACCTCATATCATAGCACAGCATCAAACAGATGTTCGAGATACCGCTGCGTTGATAGATTTAGAACAGGAGGGCGTAGATGACGGCGATGACGACGGAGGGGAGCATATTGGCCGTGCGGAAGGTCTGAGGACGGATGAGGTTGACGCCGACGCAGAAGATGAGCATGGAGCCTACGAGCGAAAGGCTGTCGAGGGCTGCCGTGGTCATGATGGGGGAGAGCGCGCCGGCAAACAACGTGATCGTCCCCTGGAACACGGCGACGGGCAGGGCGGAGAAAATGCAGCCGCGGCCAAGCGACGCCGTCATGGTGCAGACGATGATGCAGTCCAATGCGCCTTTCAAGGCAAGCGTTGACCAGTCACCGAGCAGACCGTCCTGGATCGATCCCACGATAGCCATGGCACCGATGCAGACGGTCAGCGATGTCGAGACAAAAGCGTTGGTGAACTCGTTATCGCCCTCACTGCCAGTCTTGCGCTTGAGCCATTCGCCAAGGTTCTCGATGGCGGCCTCCAAGTTGATGGCCTCGCCGATGAGCGAACCGAGCGCAAATGAGACGATGAGCATGGTGGTACCGGTGGTCGCTAGCGCCTTTCCATCGATGATGAGCATCTTTTGCATGGTGCCGCCCAGGCCGATAAACAGGACGCACAGCCCCGATGCTTTCATGAGCGTGTCTTGGATGCGCGGTGTAATGAAGCGGCCGCCCGCTAATCCCAAAAGACCGCCCGCAACTAAAAGCACAACGTTGATGATTGTTCCCAAGCCCGGCATGAGCCCTCCTGTATTGATGCCAACGTGGCAATCGTAGCAGAACGAAATGCGAGGCACATCGCGACTCATCTAATACGTTATATAAGTGGTGTTAGGAATGATGCGCAGCATTTAAGCCTCAGGTGGTTGTCGGGACATAGGGATAGTATTCAAAGCGCAGTGTCATAAGCCGCTGCGGGAATTCAATAGCCGCGGCGATGATATTGGCATCGCGGGCACGATCAAACCCTTCGAGTTCGATCTGATACGAGACGTCTTGCATAATGTCCAGACGCCGCCAGGCTAGGAGTGTGTCGCCATCGAATTCCAAGGTCTTGCCTCCATCTGGAGCAACGGCGTATAGACGCAGCTTGGCGGTGGTTGCAGGGTCGACAACCGTGACCTTTTTAATTTCGTTTCGAGT
>DXMX01000084.1:0-4086 GCA_019413955.1 Collinsella sp. | reverse complement strand
CTTGGCGCCCAACAAGGTGAGCAGTGTTGGGGCCACGACCTCGCCCGATGGCAAAAAGACGACTTCGATGGATTCGGGAAATGCGATGATGGCCGACTTGCGGACGGGTTGATTGGCGGCGGCAACTTCGATGTTCGCAGCGTCGATGACCTCTGTGTGGTCGAGCGCGGCAAGCACGCAGCAGTTACCTTCATCGATCTCTTGAGGATCAGCAAGCCCCAGACTGTCCGCGAGTTCGGAATCGTTTGGATCGGTAGCGGGTTCATTCGGTGCTTCGAGAGAAGCTGGGACGCTGTTTGTCGGCGACGGCGTGTCGCCCGCACCTGCTTCTTTGTCCGCGCTCTCTTCTTGTATGGTTGCGTTGATGGGTTCGTCGTTTGGGGGGAGCGTCTTGGCGTCAAACGCGGAGGGGAGAATTCCGATAGCTCCGGATCCGTTCCACTCCATTTCGAGAAGCGCCGGGTCGGCAAGAATGCGTTGCCTGCTTTGCGCGTGGGAATCGATTTCAAAAGGACCTGCCTCTATCCCTCGTGTAAGGCTGAGTGATCCGGCTGGCTTCTCGAAATGAGCGTCTGTGTCTTTGGTACTGACGGCGTAGAACAGCAGGGACGCTTCTCCCGCCGCGATGGCATCGGTGCCGGCTTTGGTCAGCCGCAATGATGCCGTGAATGAGAGGGTGGGCTGCGCATCGTCTGCATTCGCGGCGGCGCAGCCCAGACATATACCGCCTCCTTTCTCAAAAAACGTACCGTCGAAGGCGACCTTCGCTCCGTTCGCCGAGTCATCGACCGAAGCGATGTCGATGCGCAGCTCTAAATTGCATGGATCGCCATCTGCATCGAGCACAGCCGAGCGCCACGTGCAGACGGCGCACCCCGCCCGGGAGCCGTTTGCCTTGTTCGAACGATCGATATCCACGACTATCGAGCCGTCCGTATTACGACGAAGACATCCCGAGGTCGAGATTGCGGCCTGTGCGATCGAAAAACGCTTGCACGCAATGGCGCTCGACGGATTTGGTGCGGAGCTTAGGGCCGCTGGTAAGGAGTCTGCCATGACAGGAGTCGCCCAAGCGGCGACAGGCGTTCCGGTTGCGAGCGCGCCGCAGAGTGCGACGACGGGCAAAAGGTTCTTCGATGCCATAGGGTCTCCTTAGCTAATTTAGTGCGGCCTGTCCGTGTTTTGTTTCTGGCTGCGTTTGATGTGCAGACCGAGGCCGGCGGTTCCCGCGCCTGCTGCTGTGGCGCCTGCTGCCAAGAGCCATCGTCTGTCGCCTGTCTGCGCCAACGGTTCCTCGCGGTCGCCGCGGTCGAGCTCCGAGAGGTCGACCGTCACTTGCGTGGCGGCCTGCGCCTGTTCTTGCTGGGCAAAGGCCATGGCTGGCCCAAACGCTAGGATGCTGACGGCGGCGGCCAGGGCGACGGCCTTATGCCGTGTGCGCACCGGGCTCGACCGTCCAGGTGATCGTTGCAACCTGATCGCCTTCGCCGGTTACGCGGAAGATGTCGCGCGTGACGCGGGCGACGTTTCCGCTTGTCTTGAGCTTAATTTTGTCCGTGCCACCGGCAATGCCCTGGTAGCCCATGTCGAAGGCTGCGTTCTTGGAAAGATCGAGGCCCGTCTCCTGCATTGCGGCGCTGGCGTTCTGGAGTGCGCCGTCGGGGCCGACCTTAAAGTCGATGGAGTTCTGTGCGGTTCCGGCCTTGGCGTCGGCGACAATGGTCCAGGTGTTCATGGCGTCGATCTTCATGTTGGTGACATGGATGCCGTAGGCCGAATGATTGTCGATGGTGGTCGCGTCTTCTGAGGGGCCCTGAAGCGTGCCGTCGGCCTTGGCGACGAAGGGAATAACCGTCGGAACTTTGAACTCAACGTTGTCGATCTCGGTCCTGACCATTACCTTCGTGGTTCCAACGCGCCCGGCCGCCATAGCTGGCGTCGGGGCGGCGCCCATTGCGAGCGCGAGCGCGAGTCCTGCGCCCACGACGAGCGCTCTGGCTCCGTTCATGTTCCTGGTGATGTCCATGGTCGTTCCTTTCTATTCGCCGCGGGCCGTCCCCGCGATGATTGGACGAATGCTGGTGAATTGCGTGCGGTGCCGCGTCGGCCGGAAAGCTAGTTCTCGGTTTGCTCAACCCGTACCTTGACGCGCGTCGGGTTGCCGTGGCTGTCATAGGTCTTGGCGTCAAGCGCCTGGATCTCGATATACGCCTCACCTTCCTCGATGTCGCCGGCGGGGCATGTCTCGACCGTTTTGCCGGTCTCGACCACACCGGATTCGTACATGGTCTCGTCGTTTTGGATGACGCGGAATCGCTGGGGAAATTTATTGTCTTGGACGTTTTGCACGTTGACGCGCAGCTTGCCGTCCTCCTGCAGCTGAGCGACCGGTGCGACCGAAATCGTCATCATGTTGTCGCGGACGATGGCGTCGAGCTCATCTTGGATTTCCTGACGCGTTTTGCCCTCGGCCGTCGTAACCGAAGCGCCCGCCTCGGGTACGGGCTGCGACTGCCAAGCGTATAGTCCTACGGCGACAAGGGCACAGACGATGGCCAAGCAGGCAACGATGAGCTTCTTGCGACGACCCGGGCCTGCAAAGTGGGGTGGCTTCTTCGCGCTCATGCGGCATCCTTGGCGGTATAGATGCGCGCAAAGGTGGACGGGTTCGCTCCAAAGAGCATGTGAAGCATCAGGCGGCGTGAGTAGACAAGCTCGTCGAAGTCGGGAGGGAGCTCGATGTCGTGGATATGCGCGATGCGGTGGGCGAGCGCCGAGAACGACTCGGGGTCGCAGATCACATCGGTGGTAACGTGGTAGACCGTCGTATCGGGGAATGCCTCTTCGTCGAAAGGCAGGAGATGGGGATCGTCGTCGACTTCGATGGCGATGCCGTACTGGGGCCAGTAATATGCCATGGGAACCTCCCTGCTTCTGGGGCCAAAACTTCTGTCGGTTTTGGCTGTCGATGCCGACGGTATCAGCCACTACTTGACCAATTGCTGACCAAATGCTTGACGGATTGGTGTCTCCGCAGGTAAAAGGCGGCAAAAAATACTCCAACTTTTTTCAAGCGACAATCGCGCGGTCGGCGACGGCGGGGCCATATGTGTCAAAAGCATCGTCTGCCGAGGAAATCAAGCCGCTCGCCGAATTGCACGAACGTAAAAATCGCCAATTATGGAGACGGTCTCGAACACGTCGACGAAACGATGCGGTAACATCTCCCTGCAAACACTGTAGTTAGCTAAAGGGGGAGTTCGCGTGTCTGCAACCATCAAACCCTTCACCGACGAGTTCGAAGAGTATGGTCGCGATGAGTCTCGCGCATCGGGCGAGGCCTCGAGCATCTCGTTTCCGACAACGGAAGACGAGGTCCGTGCCATTTTGGAAAAGCTCCATGCCGAGCGTGTCCCGGTAACGGTTCAGGGCGCCCGAACCGGCCTTGCCGCCGGTGCCGTGCCCCACGGCGGGCATATCCTCAATACTTCCCGTATGAATCGCTACTTGGGCCTTCGCCGCGATGAACAAGGCCAATTTCTGCTGCTCGTGGAGCCGGGCGTTGTGCTCTCGGAGCTGCGCAAACAGCTGAGCAAGAAGGTGCTGCCGACTGCTGGTTGGGACCAGGCATCGCTTGAGGCCTACGAGGAGTTCCAAGAGGCCCCCGAGCAGTTCTTTCCCACCGATCCCACCGAGGCATCTGCCTGTCTGGGCGGCATGGCGGCATGCAACGCCTCTGGTGCCCGCAGCTACGCCTACGGTCCCATGCGCCCACATATCACGGGACTCCACGTCGCGCTGGCTGATGGCGATTTGCTCGAGCTTCAGCGCGGCGAGGCTTTTGCCCAGGGCCGCCACCTGTCGCTCGTGACGGCAGTGGGTCGTACGCTCGAGCTCGATCTTCCCGGCTATACCATGCCCAAGACAAAAAATGCCTCAGGCTATTTCGTTGCGGACGAAATGGACGCCATCGACCTCTTTATCGGTGCTTGCGGCACGCTCGGCGTTATCACCGAGCTCGAGATTGCCCTGCAGGCGGCGCCTGCGGTCGTTTGGGGTGTGAGCTGCTTTTTCGATAGCGAAGAC
>DXMX01000083.1:2027-6912 GCA_019413955.1 Collinsella sp. | reverse complement strand
GAACTCGCGGCCGTTCCAATCGGCCGTGTGATACGAGCGGTCGCGCGTAACGCCGCGAGACTCGTGGACGATGGCGTCCGAGGTCTGGGCCAGGCGGTTAACGAGCGTGGACTTGCCCACGTTGGGGCGTCCGACGACGGCGACGATAGGTTTCATCTGCACTCCTTTAATGGGTAGGGTCAGTGGAAATGTTAGAGTCTGCGGGCACAATGCCAAGGATGTGTTCCAGGGTATCGAGCAGCTCATGCGGCATGGTCGACACCACATGAACCTCGGCGCCGCGACTGGTAAGGCTTGCGAGTAAATCGTCACGATGATACTCGTCAAGCGTCATGCCGTCAGCGTTGAACATGAGCTTAGGCACAAAGAGCATAACCCCCGACAGGTCTTGGGGCAGCTGCTCCAAGATGTCACACGCGACGATGAGGCCGGTCACGTCCACATTGCCGCCAAAGTAGCGGTTCTTGATGGCTGTGACGGTGCCGGCGAGACCATACGGCGACTCCACAAAGCGCGCCACGGTGTCGCGTGCGCTGGCGCCTGAGAGACATAGAAGCCGCTGGTTGCGGGCGGCGATGGCCTCGCGGACGCGGGCCAGACGCTCGGCGTCGGTAGTCAGCACGTCGTCGGTCTCGTCCAGATACGAGCGGATCATGCCGATGCCGTCGTAGTACTGCGGGTAACCGTCGTAAAAGTCTGCCTCGGGAGGATCGATGCCGGCGTCCAGATAGAACTCGTCGCTCATCTGGAAGGTGTGGCGGCCAAAGCGTTCGTAGGCACGATCCTGGTAGGGACGGATCATGGCAATGGTCTCGCGTGCTAGCTCGGGCTTGTCGCTGTAGGACCAGCTAAAACGGTTCTGATGCTTGGTAAAACCGAGCGGCACAATGCCCAGGCTTGTGATTTGCTCGTGCTCCTCGCAAAAGCGCAGGGTCTTTTCCAGCTCCTCGCCGTCGTTCATGCCGGGGCACAACACGATCTGCGCGTGAATCTCGATGCCGGCGGCCATGATGGCCTCGAGCACATCCATGCCGCGCTGGGCGTTGCGGCCCATCATGCGTCGGCGGACATCGGGGCTCACGGCGTGGACCGACACGTTCATGGGGCTCATGTTGCGTTGGATGACGTTTTGCACGTCCTCGTCGGTAAGGTTCGTGAGCGTGACAAAGTTGCCCTGCAAAAAGCTCAGGCGGTAGTCGTCGTCGCGAATGTAGAGCGTGGAGCGGCCGCCCTTGGGCAGCATCGTCATAAAACAGAACACGCAGGCGTTTACACAGGTGCGCATGCCGTCGAAGATGGGGCCATCGAACTCAAGGCCCCAGTCCTCTCCCGGGAAGCGGTCGAGCTCGACGGGGGTGACGCTGTTGTCGCGCGGGTCGAAAACCTCGAGGTCGACGGTGTCGTCGTCTGCCTCCCAGAGCCACACGATCATGTCGGTGAGCTGCTCGCCGTTGACCGTGAGCACGCGCATGCCCGGCTCGATACCCACATCCCATGCGGGCGATTCGGGACGCACGTTCTTTACGAGCGCGCCCTCACCCGGCTCGGGGTCGCGGCTGCGCCCGTAATCGGCCACCTCGGCGGCGTATGCGGGTACGGTCTGGTCCATGGTTAGCGGTAAAGCTCCTTGATGCGCTCGACGGCGCGCTCGATGTGTTCTTGCGGGGTGGAGGCTCCGGCGGTGATGCCGATGTGGTGAGCGTCGGTAAACCACGCGCCCTGGAGCTCGGAAGCTTCCTCGATGTGATGCGTGTGCTCGCAGGCGTCTGCGCAAATTTGAGCCAGGCGGCGGGTGTTGCCCGAGTTCTTGCCGCCCACGACGACCATGCAGTCGCAGCGGTTGGCAAGTGTGGCTGCTGCCTGTTGACGCTCACTCGTGGCGGCGCAGATGGTGTTGATCACACGCAGCTCCTGCACGCGCGGGGTGATAGCCGCCACGACCTCGGCGAGGTTCTGCGCGGTCTGGGTGGTCTGCACGACGAGGCCTACCTTGCCCTTGAGCGACAAGGCGTTGGCGTCAGCGGCACAGCTCACGACCTGCGCATCGTCGCCTGCGTGGCCTAGAATGCCCTCGACCTCGGGGTGCCCCGGCTCGCCCACGACGATCACACGGTAGCCCTCGCGCACCAGGCGCTCGGCCGCCACATGGACCTTCTTCACGTAGGGGCAGGTGGCATCGACCACGTTGAGGCCGCGCTTGCGGGCAGCATCGATCACCTGCGGCACTACGCCGTGTGCGCGGATGATCACGGTACCCGATGCTGCGTCGTCCAGGGTCTCGGCCAGGCCAACGCCTGCCTCGGCGAGCTCGCGTACCACGATGGGATTATGGATGAGCGGACCAAGCGTGTGGACCTGAGCGCTCTCCCCCGCCTGCGGCGCGGCGGCCAGCGCCATGTCGAGCGCGCGCTGTACGCCGTAGCAGGTGCCGGCGTGGGCGGCGATCTCGATGGTGGGGACGACCTCCTCAGCGGCGGCCGCGGCAGTGTTCATGACTTCCTCACCCATGGCTAGAACCTGCCCGGATGCTCGGCGCACAGCTCGTCTCGCATAGCGTAGACGCGGTTCATGGCCTCGGACTCAAACCATTCCAGGCGCTCCGTGCGCTTAAGCCCGGCCGGTGCATCGGAAAACGAGACGGCCTTGCCGGCACGAATCCAGCACTTCTTGGGGCGCATGAGCTTTTTGCCCGCGGGCGTAATGTCGGACCAGCCGCAGATGGCGAGCGGGTTGACGGGCGCCTTGCCCATCTGGGCGATGAGCGCAAAGCCGCCGTGGACCTCGGGCTTGATCTCTCGTGAGCGGATGCGCGTGCCCTCGGGGAAGATCAGAACGTCCTCGCCGCGCTGCAACGCATGCTGGGCGGCGCGCAGGCACTTCATATCGGCAGTGCCACGCTCCACGGGGATGCCGCCAACGCGGCTAAAGGCCCAGCGCACGATCTTACTCTTGGCGAACTCGGACTTAAAGATGGGACGAATGCGGCGGCCCCCAAAAAACAGCGCCGTCTCAACGGCCAGGAGCTCGGCCATCGAGGTGTGGTTGCAGATGACCACGCTGCCGCGGTCTTCCTGGCGCTCAAACAGCAGGTCGGCGTCCTCGACTTTCCAACGCCACATGAACTTGGAGAAGGCCCAAAGGATGGCCATGACTACGACGACGGTGCCGCGGATGAGCGCTGGAAACTCGGCATAAGGAGCGTTGTAATAATCCTCGGGCGTCTGCTTAAACAGGCGCATGGGCTACCTCCTTTGGTTGATGAGGTCCTCGATTATCGAGACGACCTCGTCGATGGTGTGGGCGGTGGAGTCGACGTGCACGGCGTCCTCGGCGGGCACGAGCGGGGCGACCTCGCGGCTGCTGTCAAGTTTGTCGCGCTGCTTAAGGGCGTCGAGGGTCTCGTCGACCTCGGCTTCGAGCTGCACGGACGTGAGCGGCTGGGCATCGTTTTGGTGACGCTGCAGCACGCGGCGACGGGCGCGCTCACGCGGGTCGGCCGTCAGGAAGACCTTGACCTGCGCGTTAGGGAACACGACGGTTCCGATGTCGCGACCCTCGGCCACGATATCGCGGTCCTCGGCGGCACGGCGCTGATGGATGAGCATGGCGGTGCGCACGCCCGGGTAGGCCGAGACCTTGGACACGTTGGCGTCGACCTGCGGGGTACGAATGGCGGCCGAAGCGTCCTGGCCGTCGATGGTCAGGCGCGTGTCCTCGCCGGTACCGTTGGTAAAGCGAATCTCGATCTGCTTGGCGAGGGCGTCGATGGCCGCCTCGTTATCCAAGTCGATGCCGCGGTCGAGCGCGGCGAAGGTGACGGCGCGATACATGGCGCCCGTGTCGAGCTTGTTAAAGCCCAGCTGGCGGGCGATCTCCTTGGCGATGGTGGACTTGCCGGAACCGGCGGGGCCGTCGATGGCGACGATCATGCAATGCTTCCTTTCGATGATTGACGTGCTGGTATGGTTCGCGGGCGTTGGGGCGCGGCGGGTTGCCTAGCCGGTGTAGCGCTCGCGGTAGGTGTTGCGCTTGGGTGCGGAGCCGTGGCTGCCGTGGTGACGCGTGCGGGTCGCGGACGTGTCCTGGGGCTTGCCACCGCCGTGCTTGGCGCTCGCCTGCTTGGGCGGGATACCACCGCTTTTGAGGATCTGCACCTCGCAGTCGGTGAGCTCGCGCCACGAGCCCTTGGCCACGTCCTTGAGCTCCAGGCCGGCAAAGTTGCAGCGATGCAGACGGATTACCGGGTGGTGAATCTTGCTCAGCATGCGCTTAACCTGGTTCTTGCGGCCTTCGCGGATGATGACCTCCACGGCGGTGGTGCCGGGCTTGACGCCCTGGGGAGCTACGGCCTCGGCCTCGCGTGCGGTGATGATGCGGCAGATTGCCGGCTGGCATAGGCCGTCGTCGAGCTCGATGCCACGGCGGAGCGGCGTAAGATCGCGGTCTGATAAGTCTCCGTCCACAAGCGCCTGGTAGGTCTTGTAGACGTGTTTGCTCGGGTGCAGCAGGTCCTGAGACAGGTCGCCGTCGGTGGTAAAGAGCAAAAGGCCTGTGGTGTCGCGGTCCAGGCGACCAACCGGGAATAGTCCCGGAAAGCGGTCGCGCGGGACCAGATCAGCCACGCAAGGGCGCTCCTGCGGATCGCTCATGGTGGTAAGGTAGCCGGTCGGCTTGTAGAGCATCAGGTACACGGCGCCCTGGTTGAGCTTGACGGGCATGCCGTCGACCTCGATGTGATCGTGGTCGACATCGACCTTGGTGCCCAGTTCGGTCGCGACCTGGCCGTTGACGGTCACGCGGCCGGCGGTCATCAGGTCCTCCGAGCCGCGGCGGCTCGCCACGCCCGCGCGCGCCAAAAAGCGCTGCAGGCGCATGGTGTGCGGAT
>DXMX01000083.1:0-2017 GCA_019413955.1 Collinsella sp. | reverse complement strand
GGCGTCGCCTGCGGGCGTCGTGGCGCCCGTGGCACTTGCGGTGCACGTCTCCCCTACTTCGTTAGTCCTCATCATGCGTGTCCTCCGCAGTGTCGTCGGTGGCCAGGAATTCCTCGCCACCGACCGCCTCGACATCATCAATATCGGTATCGAGCAGCTCGCGCTCTTCGTCTAGGTCCTCGGCTTGCTCCTCGAGCGTGGACTGAATACTGCGGCCGCTCAGGCGCTCGCGGATAAACTGGCGCGACTGCTCGTCGGGGGCAAACTGCTCCAGATCGGGTAGGTCGCGGGTGGAGCGCAGGCCGAACTTTTCCAAGAAGGCGTTGGTCGTGCCGTAAATGATGGCCTGACCGCGCTCGGGGTCACGGCCGAGCTCGCGCACCAGACCCTTGTCCACGAGCGACGCGATGACGCCGTCTGAGTTGACGCCGCGGATGCCCTTGACCACCTCGCGCGTTACGGGCTGGTGGTATGCGATCACGGCCAGGGTTTCGAGCGCCGCCTGCGACAGCTTTTGCGTATCCCAGCTCAACACATAGGCCTCGACTACGTCGTGGTAGGCAGGATGCGTGAACAGGCGCCAGCCGCCGGCGACCTCGCGCAGCTGAAAGCCGCGATTGGCCTCCTCGTACTCAACCTTGAGCTCGGCGAGCAGCGACGCGCACTCGCCCGGGGCGATATCCAGTGCGCCGGCCAGCGCGGGCGCACTCACCGGGTCGCTCGACACCAGCAGCAGCGCCTCGAGAGCGCCTTTGAGGCTGTTTGCCTCCAGCGTGGAAAGGGTTGACATGGTTGCGGCTCCTATTCGGTGAGCTCGGGGCCCTCGCCGGGCACGTATGCCTCGGCTCCCTCGACTCGGTTGATTTGAATGGTTCCAAAGATCTCATCTTGGCTCAGCGTGAGCGAGCCGCGTTTGGCGAGCTCCAGCATGGCCAGGAAGGTGACGACGAGCTGCTCGGTGGTGGCGTCGCCGTCCAGTAGCTCGCGGAAGGTGCAGGTTTGGTGCACCATGGTAAAGCGGTCGACCGAGGCCACCGTCAGGTCGAGCGGCACGCGATGGGGTGCCACGTGTTCGGCTTCCAGCAGGAAGGTCTGCCGTTTGCCATCCAGGTCGGCACAGATAACGGCCAGACCGCGCAGGGTAATGCCGGTCAGATAGTCCGGCATGAGGCCCAGGAACTCGGGGTCGGGGCCGGCCACACGCGGGTGCATGCGGCTCTCGGCCTGCATGCGCGCGCCAAGGGCTGCCGCCGCGCCCTTAAACTGCTTGTAGGCGATCAGGCGCTGGATCAGGACCTCGCGCAAGGCGTCGCCGTCGAGCGCGCTAAGTTCCTCGAGGTCTTCGTCGATCTCGTCATCGTCGTCGGCTTTACGCGGGGCCTCCTGCGGCACCAGCGAGGCGGCCTTGATATCCAAAAGGGTTGCCGCGACCAGCAAAAAGTCGCTCGCCACGTCTAGGTTCAGCGCCTCGATGCGCTCGGCCTCAGCCAGGTATTGCTCGGCCACCTCGCTGATCGAGATGGCGCCGATATCTACTTTTTGGCGGGTTACCAGCTGCAGCAGCAGGTCGAATGGTCCGCTGTAGACCTGCGTCGACACGCGATACGACATCTTCGACCTCCTTTGACGGCGCCTTCGCGGCGCGGTTTGGGTGCATATTGCGACAGTTTTGCACGGTCGACCTGTAAGTTTACCTTAGATGCCGGCGATTGCGAAGTTGAGCAGCTGCTCAGCAAGCGGATACACGGTAACGTCGAAATAGCGGCCGATTACATCGATGCCGGTCCACATAGGCAGCAGGTATAGAACCAGGATGAGTATGGGCATAGCGTATTGCTGCAGGCGGTAATAGTTGTTGAGCGCCTTACCCTTGAGGAAGGGCACGATGATCGACGAGCCGTCGAGCGGCGGGATCGGGATGAGGTTAAAGAACGCGAGCGACAAGTTGACCACGATAAACGTGGCACCGAAGTTCATGATCTGTGACGCTACGGCAAAGGACATGCTTGCATAGAGG
>DXMX01000082.1 GCA_019413955.1 Collinsella sp. | reverse complement strand
GGTCGCAGCCGGCGGCGATGATCTCGTCCGAGAGCGGGGACAGCGGGCGGGCGCCCAAGCGTCCCTGACCCACAAAAGTTGCTTCTGCGCCCAGCGCGCAGGCGACGGGCAACATAAAGCGGAGCGTGGAGCCGCTTTCGCCGCAGTCAAGCGTTCCGCCGGCAAGTGCCTTGAGCAGGCCAAACTCAATGCTCTTCATAGTGGGGTGGACCTGGAAGCCGTCCTCGACGGTCTCGATGCGAGCACCCAGGGCCGTAAGGCAGCGCACCGTGGCCTCGATGTCGGCGCAGGTGGTGTTGCAGGTGACGTGCGTCTCGCCGTTGGCAAGCGCAGCGCAGATGATGAGGCGATGCGCCATCGACTTGGACGCGATCGCGGGAACGGTGCCCTTGAGCGGGGAGGGGGTGATGCGGGCTAGCATGCGGATGCGTCTCCCTTCTGGCCGAGGCCCTCGGCAATGAGTTCGTGGAAAGTGGAAAGCGGCGTGCGGTCGATGCAGCAGCGGCCAATGCCGTGCGGAATCACCAGGTCGATGGTGTCGCCCGCGCGCTTCTTGTCGTGGAGCGCCTCGGCAAAGACGGCATCGGCATCTAGGTCGCAGCGGGTCTTGAGGCCATGGCGGGCGCAGAGCTCCTCAATACGACCGGGCAGTGCAGCATCGCAAACGCCGTGCAGGGCCGCGGCGCGCGTGATAATGCCCATGCCGATCGACACGCAGTTGCCGTGTCCGAGCTCAAAGTGCTCGCAAGCCTCGACGGCGTGTCCGGCGCTGTGTCCAAAGTTGAGGAGCTTGCGTTGGTTGGTTTCGCGCTCGTCGGCGACGACCACGGCGCGCTTGATGTCGATATTGCGGGCGATGATGAGTGCTACGCGGGCCACATCGCGGTTGAGCAGCTCCAGCGTGAGCGGGGTCTTCTCCAACTCGGCGAAGAGCTCGGGATCGGCGATCACGGCGTGCTTGACGACCTCGCCGCAGCCGTCGGCGAACTGCTCGGGCGTGAGGGTGGCAAGGCATCCCACGTCGGCGATGACCACGCTCGGCTGCCAAAAGGCGCCGGCCAGGTTCTTGCCGGCTGCCAGGTCGATGGCCGTCTTACCGCCGACCGACGAATCCACCATGGCGAGCAGGCTTGTGGGAATCTGCACAAACTTGCAGCCGCGCATGTAGGTGGCGGCCACAAAGCCCGCCATGTCGCCCACGACGCCGCCGCCGAGCGCCACGATCACGTCGGAACGCGAAAGCTCGTGCTCGGCCACAAACTCCAAAATGGCAACGTAGGTCTCGGCACGCTTATGGGCCTCGCCGGCCTCGAAGGTGCAGATGCTCACCTCGTAGCCTGCGGATTCGAGGCTCTGCTTAACGGGCACCTGGTAGAGCGGGCCCACGTTGGTGTCCGTCACGATGACGGCGCGGGTGCCGCCGGCGGTGGCGCGCACGAGCGGACCTGCCTGCTCCAGCAAAAACGTGCCCACATGCACCTGGTAGGGGCGTGCGGTGTCGATATCGATGGTAATCGCCATAAGCTTCGGTCCTTTCGACCTGGCGTGATAGGTGGTCTAGTGGGAGGTCTCGTCGTCGAGCGCACGCTTAATGCGGTCGCCCTCGGCAAGGAGATTCTCCAGATAGCGCTGGTCACGGTCCTTAAGGGCGCAGCTGTAGGCGCCAAGCGATTCGATCAGATGGTCGATCTCGAAGGCGAGCGCATCGGCGTCGTCGATCATGAGCTCGGACCACATCTGCGGATTGAGGTGCGCCACGCGGGTGAGGTCGCGGTAGCTGCCGGCCGAAAAGCCGTGGTGGACCTGAGCGGTCGGGCTCTTAACATAGGCGTTGGAGACGACGTGCGCGAGCTGGCTCGTAAAGGCGATGACGCGGTCATGCTCGGCGGCGCTCGTTACGCTGAACTTGCCAAAGTCCAGGGGACGTACCATCTCGCGCACCTGGCCCAAAAGCTCCAGCTTAAGTGCGTCGTCCACCGCGGGCGGAACGAGCACGAGCGGTGCGCCCTGGAACAGGTCGGCGCGGGAATGCGCGTAGCCCGAGAACTGCGTGCCCGCCATGGGGTGCGCGCCCACAAAGTAAAAACCGTGCTCGCGGGCAAGCTCAAAGGCGCGCTCGCACACGATACCCTTGACGCCAACGGTGTCGATCACCACGGGGCCCATGATGGCCTCGGTGTCGGTGGCGTCGGCGAGTGCCTGGGCGTGCGCCTCGAGCCACTCGATGCAGGCCTCGGGATAGCATGCCAGGACGATGATGTCGCACTCGCCGAGCGTCTCGTCGTTGAGCTCGCCGGCAACGGTGCCCATGCTGGCGGCCGTCATCACATCATCGTCGGGGTCCCAGGCCAGCACGCGGACGCCCGCCTGCGCATAGCCGCGGGCAAAGCTGCCGCCGATGAGGCCCAAGCCCACGATACCGGCACACTTGGGGCCGCCCTGGTTAACGCGCGCGTTTCTCACCGTACCCATGGGCTACTCCTGAACGGTTTCTTGGCAGACGACCTCGCGGATAGCGCGGATGCGGCGCATAGTGTCGTCGAACTGGTCGGGGGTGAGGGCCTGAGCACCGTCGGACCAAGCGTGGCTCGGGTCGTCGTGGACTTCAATCTCCAGACCGTTGGCGCCGCAGGCAGTCGCGGCGAGTGCCATGGGCTCAACATAGCGGGTGTAACCGGTGGCGTGGCTGGGGTCGGCGACGACGGGCAGGTGCGACAGGTGGTGCAGCACCGGCACGGCGTTGAGGTCGAAGGTGTTGCGGGTGCGGGTCTCGAAGGTGCGGATGCCGCGCTCGCACAGGATGACGTTGTCGTTGCCCTCGCTCATGATGTACTCGGCTGCCATAAGCAGCTCGTCGACGGTGCCGGACATGCCACGCTTGAGTAGGACCGGAGTTTTGGTCTTGCCGACCTCTTTGAGCAGAGGGAAGTTCTGGGCGTTGCGAGCGCCAATCTGCATGACGTCGATCTTTTTGTCCAGGAAGACCTGCACGTCGCGCGGGTCCATGATCTCGGTGACGATCGGCATGTCGAGCTCGGCGGATGCCTCGCACAGCAGGTCCAGGCCGGCGGGGCCCATGCCCTGGTAGGCGTACGGGGAGGTGCGGGGCTTGTAGGCGCCGCCTCGCAGCATCGTTGCGCCGGCGGCCTTCACACGGCGGGCGATGCGGATGAGGTTCTCGCCCTCGACGGAGCAGGGGCCGGCGATGACCTGGAACTGGTCGCCGCCTACATGTACGCCGTGGCCGCAGTCGATGACGGAGTCCTCGGGGTGGAACTTGCGGTTGGCGCGCTTGAACGGCTCGGAGACGCGCTGCACGCGCTCGACGACGTCCATGGACTCGAGCAGGAACGGGTCGATCTTGGTTGTGTCGCCCACCAGGCCGATGATGGTCTCGTTCTCGCCGCGCGAGACGTCGGTCTTGAGTCCCTTTTTCTCAATCCAGTTGACGATATGGCCGACGGCCTCGTCGCTGGCGCTCTGCTTTAAAATTGCAATCATGGTGTGCCTCTCACCTCGATGGATAGTCCTTGCAAAAACGGCCCGCATTGCGAGCCGTTTTATATGGTGCATGAGAGTTTATACTATCTGACTCGCTTTTGCCGCCTAAAGCGTGCCGTCGCGGCGCGTCTTCCACGTAATTGCAAAGCTTTTTCTATTATTTTGTTAGCCCGTGGCGCACTTGGGTATAATGCCAACCGTTCGCCCTATTAGCTCAGGGGATTAGAGCGTCTGCCTCCGGAGCAGAAGGCCGTTGGTTCGAATCCAACATGGGGCACCATCGAACGTAAGACCGTCCGAACCTCGCATGGTCCGGGCGGTTTTCTTATACCGACGCGACGTGATGGGACGAGGTATGGCAGCAACGGATATCGAGCGCGGACTCTCGACCGCCGAGGTCGAGGAGCGCATCGCCGCTGGTAAGATCAACCGCAACATGGAGCTCAAGACCAAGTCGGTCAAAGAGCTCGTCATCGAGAACCTCTGCACGCTGTTCAACTTGATCAACGTGGTCTTGGCGATTTTGGTGTTGCTGACCGGTTCGTTTAAAAACCTGACGTTCCTGTTCGTGGTGTTCTTGAACACAGCGATCGGCGTCATTCAATCCATGCGCTCCAAGAAGATGGTCGACAAGCTTACGCTGCTCACCTCTAAGAAGGCCATCGCGGTGCGCGACGGCGCCGAGGTGGAGCTCGACCTGGACCAGATCGTGCTCGACGACATCATTCGCCTGGGTCGCGGTGACCAGATCCCCGCCGACGCCGTGGTGGTGTCGGGCGAGGCGCTCGTCAACGAGAGCCTGCTGACGGGCGAGAGCGACCTCATTAAGAAACAGCCGGGCTCCGAGCTCATGAGCGGCAGCTTTATCGACTCGGGCCTGCTGCGCGCCCGCGTGATCCATGTCGGCGCCGATAACTACGTGGCAAAGATCAACAACGAGGCCAAGTACGTCAAAAAGGTCAATTCCGAGATCATGAACGCGCTCAACGCCATCGTGCGGTTCGCGAGCATTATCATGATTCCGCTTGGTCTGGCGCTCTTTTCCTCGAGTGTGAGCGAGCTGTGGGATGCCGCAGGAACCCCGGGCGATAGCGCACTTTCCTGGTGCTTTTCCGAGCTGCTGGCCGGCCGTGTGCCTTCTTCGGCGCTGCTGTCCACGGTGGGTGCCCTGCTGGGCATGATTCCGCAGGGCCTGGTGCTGCTGACCTCGTCGGTGCTCGCGATTGCCACGGTGCGCCTGGCACGTCGCAAGGTGCTGGCACAGCAGCTCTACTGCATCGAGACGCTCGCGCGTGTCGACGTTTTGTGCCTGGACAAGACGGGCACCATTACCTCGGGTCGCATGGAGGTCGAGGGCACCTACCCTCTGCCTGTTGAAGGTGTTGGCTTTGGCGCGGACTCGGACGAGGCGGCTGTTCCCGTCGAGACCACGGTGCTCGATTTTGCGCTCGCCAACGTGGCGCGTGCGACCTCGGCAGATGCCAACGAGACCTGCCAGGCGCTGCTCAACTACTACGCCGATCGCCCTGTTGAGGCGTCCGAGCCGCTGTCGGTTATTCCGTTCTCGTCGTCCAAAAAGTGGAGTGGCGCGTCGTTTGCGCAGGACTCCTATGTAATGGGCGCCGCGCAGTTTGTGCTTTCGGACCGTGTGTTTTCGCAGGTCGAGAACCGTGTCGCCGAGCTTGCCGATACCTGCCGTGTGCTCGTGGTGGCGCGCGTGGACGGCTTTACGCCCGACGGCGATATGGTGGGCGAGGCCGAGCCCGTGGGCTTTGTGACCATCCGCGATGAGATTCGCACCTCGGCGGCCGAGACCATCGGCTATTTTAACGAGCAGGGCGTGACCCTCAACGTGATCAGCGGCGACGATCCGCGTACGGTGTCGTCGATTGCGCGCGTGGTGGGCGTGCCGGGGGCCGATGCCTACGTCGACGCCACGACGCTCGATACGCCTTCCAAGCTCGACGCGGCGGTGGACCGCTATCACGTCTTTGGCCGCGTGACCCCGCAACAGAAGCGCGAGCTCGTACAGGCGCTCAAACGCCGCGGGCACACCGTGGCCATGACGGGCGACGGCGTCAACGACGTGCTGGCGCTCAAGGAGGCCGACTGCTCCGTGGCGATGGCCGCCGGCTCCGATGCTGCGCGCAATGTGGCCGAGATCGTGCTCGTCGATAACGACTTTGCCTCGATGCCCGCTGTGGTGGCCGAGGGCCGTCGTTCTATCAATAACCTGCAGCGCTCCGCCGCGCTCTTTTTGACCAAGACGCTTTTCTCGATGGGCCTGGCGGCGCTGTGCATCGCGCTGCCGCCGTATCCCTTTGAGCCCATTCAGATGACGCTCATCAACTTCTTCTGCATCGGCGCGCCGGGCTTTGTGCTGGGCCTGGAGCCCAACAACGCCCGCGTGAAGGGGTCGTTCTTGACCAACGTGCTTAAGCGTGCGCTGCCGGCGTCGATTGCGGTTATTTTGGCCGCGGCGCTCGATATCTTTGTGGCGCGCGTATTTGGCTTTAGCCAGCTTACGCTTTCGACCATGTGCCTGCTCACGTCGTGCGCGGCGAGTGTCAGCCTGATCTGGCGCATTTCGCAGCCGCTCACGCCTTTGCGTGTGGTGCTTTTCGTGTTTGTCATCGCCGGTATTTTGACGGGCGTTATCGGGTTCCCGGAGCTGCTGTCGATTGCCAACTTGTCGATGGGTCAGATTGTCATCTTGGCGGCTATCGTCGTCTTTACCTGTGCGGTGTTCTTTAAGCTTGCCACGATGATGGACTCGCTTAAGCCCCGTCGCCGTCATGCGGCCACCGGCTTTGGCCGTGGCGTGCGTGTTCGCCTGGGTCGCGGCGGCGGCAAGGTGAGCTCGACGGGTTCGACGGCGGAGCGTTTTGCCAAGCGCGTCGCCGCCGACGTGGCGCAGCGCCGCGAAGCTCGCACCGTTCGTGAGGCCGAGGCCCGCGCACTCGAGGGCGTGGCCCAGACCCAGCCCAAGAGAAAGAAGAGCGCCGGCGTTAAGCGCTCCCGCGTGACCAAATCGCCCCAGGGCATCAAAGTCTCGATGCCCAAGAAAAAGAAGAAGTTCGCTGCCTTCAGGGATGATTTTTCTGGCGATGTTGAATTGGTGCCTTGCGCTTGTGGGGCCGTGTCGATGTTATGCTCTAACCTCAATTGTTTGAATTGCTTCGGAAAGAGGATGCCGTGATCTGCCCGCATTGCCTAAAGACCATCGAGGACGGCGCCTCGTTCTGCCCCTATTGCAACGCATACGTTGGTCCGGGCGATGGCCCCGAGCATACCGAGTTCGTGTTCTGCGACGGCTGCGGCGCCCGTCTGTCCCCGCATGACCGCACCTGTCCCAAGTGTGGACGCCCCGCGCCGGGCATCCTTTCCGAGGACGCGGCCGCATCCGATCTGGCCGCAGGGCGCACGGCCGGCTTTCCGCGCCTGACGCAGGAGCAGATCGATACCGAGGTGCCCCACGCGCCGGCATCTGCCGCCGCGGTGCTCTC
>DXMX01000081.1 GCA_019413955.1 Collinsella sp. | reverse complement strand
GGTGATGGCGACGAGCTTGGCGCGGTCCTCGCGCGCCTCCTCGGCACCCTCGCGGCAGGCAGCGAGCATGGCGCCCGAACCCAAGCCGTGGACCGAAAGCAAGTCGGCACCGGCAAGCGAGGCCGAGCGGGCGGCACCGCGAACCTGATGCGGAATATCATGGAACTTAAGGTCAAGGAAGACCTTAAAGCCCAGGTCCTTAAAGGTCTTGACGATCTCGGGGCCCTCAGCGTAATAGAGCGTCATGCCAACCTTGAGCCAGGCGGCATGGCCCGAAAGCTCGTGGGCAAGCTCGAGCGCACGCTCACGATCGCAGTCGAGAGCGACGATAACGCGGTCGCGGGCATCGGTCTCTAGCATTCGAAAGCACCTACCAGTTCGTTGATGTCCTTCACGCCCTGGGACTCCGCCCAGACCTCGAGCTCGTGCGCGATCTTGAGCGAAGCGCACGGATCGACGAAGTTGGCCATGCCGACCGACACGCAGGTGGCGCCAGCCAGGATAAACTCGGCCGCATCCTCGCCGGTCATGACACCGCCGACACCGTTGATGGGGATATCGACGGCCTGGGCGACCTCCCAGACCATGCGCACGGCGATGTGGTGGCACAGCGGGCCCGAAAGGCCGCCCTTGGGCTTTGCCACGCGGGACTTGCGGGTATGGACGTCGATGGCCATGCCCTGGATGGAGTTAATGACCGAAAGGCCGTCGGCGCCGGCGGCTTCGAGGGCCTTGGCGATCTCGGCGACGTTGACCGGCGCCATCTTCACGAACAGCGGCTTATCGGTCACCTTGCGGCAGGCAGCCATAACGGAAGAGGCGCCCTCGGGCGTAGAGCCCATGGCGGCACCGCCGGCGGCGATGTTGGGGCAGCTCACGTTGATCTCGTAGCCGGCAGCCCAGGGGCATAGCTCGACATACATCTCGAGCGCGCGCACAAACTCGTCAACGGAGTGGCCGGCAACCTGACAGATGACCTGGCAACCGTCCTTGGACAGTTGCTCGAGCCACGGGCCGGACTCGCGGGCAAAGGCGGCCACGCCGGGGTTCTGAAGGCCCACGGAGTTGATCATACCGCCGGGGATCTCGGCCATGCGGGGCGCGGGATTGCCGGGCCAGGGCTCGGCTGCGCAACCCTTGGTGGTGATGGCGCCCAGCTGGGAAACATCAAAGAAGTTCTGGAACTGCCAACCGTAGCCAAAGGTACCGGCTGCGGTGTTGATGGGGTTCTGCATCTTGACGCCGCCGAAATCGACGGCCATGTTCACGGTACCCACTAGAAGACCACCACCTTGGAAGCATCGAACACGGGGCCGCACATGCAGGCGCCCTTCATACCGTCAACCGTCTCGACATTGCAGGTGTTGCAGGCGCCAAAGCCACAGCTCATCATGCGCTCGAGCGACACCTCACAGTACACACTGGCCTCAGCGGCAGCGGCGGCGACTTTCTTCATCATGACGGCGGGACCGCAGCTGGCTACGTAGTCGTAGCCGCCCTCGCCGAGCAGCTCGGCTGCCGGGTCGGTGCAAAAACCGTGCGTGCCGAGCGAGCCGTCGTCGGTGCAAACGTTGACCGTGGCGCCCAGCGCGCGGAACTCATCGACACCCACGGCCTTGGACGCGGTGCCAAAGCCCAGGCACACGTCGACGGCCACACCCTGCTCGGCAAGCTTGTCGGCAAGGCACAGCACGGGCGGAACACCGATGCCACCGGCGACGAGCAGGGCCTTCCTGGTGCCCTCGGGTACCATCCAGCCACGGCCACCGGGGCCCAGCAGGTTAGAGGTGGAGCCAGGGCCCATCTGGGACAAACGACGGGTATCGTCGCCCACGACGGCGTACCACAGCTCGACGGTGCCGGCCTCGGCGTCGGCGCGGTAGTAGCTCAGGGGCACGCGAAGCAGCGAGGACGCATCGCCGGGTACGGCGATGTTCACAAACTGACCGGGCTTGAGCGCACTTGCAAGCTTGGGGGCCGAGATGACGAGCGAGAAGATGCCATCGGCGATCTCCTGGTTCGAGACGACCTCGAAGTCGTGCATGCGTGCAGTGGAAGGTGTGGGCATAGACGCTCCAATCCCCCATGCGGTTGCATGGTCAAAACGAACAGAAAGCGCGGCACCGCAAGGGCACCGCGCACAAAAGCGATAAGGCTATGCTAGCAGATGCAGCCGTCGGCGAGCGTCTGCTTACCGCCGACAAACACATCGGTGGCACGACCGGTAAGCGTTCGGCCGGCGAAACCGGAGTTCTCGGCGCGCGACTCGTAACCGTCCTCGCCAACCGTCCAGGTGGCGGACGCGTCGAACACGGTCAGGTCGGCAACGGAGCCCGCCTTGACCTGAACCTGGTCGAGGCCCAGGATCTCACGCGGCTTGATGGCCATGAGCTCGACCATACGGCCCATGCTCATCTTGCCCGTGTTGACCAGCTCGGTGAGTACGAGCGACAGCGAGGTCTCGAGGCCGATCATGCCAAAGGGCGCAAGCTCGAACTCGCGGGCCTTCTCCCACGGGGTGTGGGGAGCGTGATCGGTGACGATAACGTCGACGGTGCCGTCGATGACGCCCTGACGGATGGCCTCGGCATCCTCCTCGGTACGCAGCGGCGGGTTGACCTTGAGCGAAGTGTTGTAGGTCTCGTCCAGGTCGTTCTCGGTCAGGAACATGTGGTGCGGGGTGGCCTCGCAGGTAACCTGAACGCCAGCGGCCTTACCGGCACGCACGATCTCCAGACCATGGGCGGTGGAGATGTGCTGGATGTGCAGCTTGGCACCAGTCAGCTTGGCGATCTCGATGTCGCGGGCGATCTGGAGCTCCTCGCCGGCAGCCGGCCAACCCTCGAGAGCCAGACGGGTCGAGACCTTGCCCTCGTTGATCTGGCCGTGGCCGACCAGATCCTCGTCTTGGCAGTGGCTCATAAAGACCTTGCCGAACATCTTGCCGTAGTCCATGCAGCGACGGAGCATGCCCGCACCCTGCACGCCGCGACCGTCGTCGGTGAAGGCGACGGCGCCGTGGGCGACCATATCGCCCATCTCGGACATGGCCTCGCCCTTAAGACCGCGGGTCATGGCGCCCGACGGATAGACGCGGCAGTGACCGACCTCGGCAGCACGGGACTTGACGAACTCCACGACAGTGCCGTTATCGGTGACGGGATCGGTGTTGGGCATGGAGCACACGCCGGTAAAGCCGCCCTTGGCAGCTGCGCGGGTACCGCTCTCGATGTCCTCTTTGACCTCGTAGCCGGGCTCGCGAAGGTGAACGTGCATATCCACCAGGCCGGGGACGAGGTACTTGCCGGAAAGGTCGCGGACCTCGGCTCCCTCGACGGCGAGATTCTCGCCGACCTCGGCGATCTTGTCGCCGTCAATCAGGACGTCAACGACACCGTCAAGCTCGACGGACGGGTCGACGACGTGGGCATTCTTAAGAAGCAAGGCCATTATCGGCACCTCCAAGCAGCAGATACAGGATAGCCATACGCACGCAGATACCGGCGTAGACCTGCTCCAGGATGACGGAGCGTTGCGGGTGGTCGGCCATATAGGAGTCGAACTCGACACCGCGGTTGATGGGGCCCGGATGGCAGATGATCGCATCGGGCTTCATGAGCTTCTCGCGGTCCTTGGTCAGGCCGAAGAGCTTGTGGTACTCGCGAATGGTCGGGAACGGGGCACCCTCGAGACGCTCCTGCTGCACGCGCAGCATGTAGACGACGTCCAGCTCGGGCAGGACGGAATCGAGGTCGCTCGTCACGTGGTCGCAGCCCAAGACCTCGGGCGACGGCGGCAGCAGCGTGCCGGGGGCGACGGCGTAGGTCTCGCAGCCCATGATCTTAAGGGCGGGGATCAGCGAGCCGCAAACGCGGGAGTGGGCGATATCGCCGACGACGGCGACCTTCAGACCGTGGAAGTCACCCTTGTGCTCCCAGATGGTGTACAGGTCGAGCAGGGCCTGCGTAGGATGGTTGTGCTTGCCGTCACCGGCGCAGATGACGCTTGCGGGCGAGTTCTGAGTGACGATGTAGGGAGCGCCGGCGTGCTTATCGCGCACGACAATGCAGTCGATCTTGTAGGCGTTGAGGGTCTCGACGGTGTCGACGAGGCTCTCGCCCTTGACCGTGGAGGTCGAGGAGCCGCCAAAGTTGAGGCTGTCGGCCGAAAGACGCTTCTCGGCGAGCTCGAAGGAGCTGCGGGTGCGCGTTGAGGGCTCGTTGAACATATTGACGATGGTCTTGCCCTTGAGCGTGGGGACCTTCTTGATCGCACGCTCGTTGACCTCGGAGAACGCCTTGGCGGTCTCGAGGATGAGCTTGATGTCCTCTTCGGAGTACTCGGTAATGTCGATCAGGTGCTTATGGTTGAACGCCACGGTACTACTCACCTCCCAGCGGCGCGGAGCCCACGTGGGAACCCGGCGCGACGTCGTTAATCTCGACGGCGGTGTGGCCGTCGACTTCTTTCATATATAGGTGCACGTTCTCCTCATGCGACGAGGGAACGTTCTTGCCGACAAAGTCCGGCGAGATGGGGAGCTCGCGGTGACCGCGGTCAACGAGAACTGCCAGCTCAATACGGCTCGGACGGCCCAGGTCCATGACGGCGTCGAGAGCGGCGCGAATGGTACGGCCCGTATACAGGATGTCGTCCACCAGCACGACGCGCTTGCCGTCGACGCTAAAGGGAATGTTGGTGGCGTGGATCGCGGGAGCGAAATTGGTAGCGTAGTCATCGCGGTAGAAGCTGATGTCCAGGCTGCCGAGCGGAACGTCGACGCCCTCGATCTCCTTGATCTCCTCGGCGAGCTTCTTTGCCAGAAGGTCGCCGCGCGTGACGATGCCGACCAGAGCGAGGTCTTCACAGCCCTCGTTGCGCTCGAGAATCTCGTGCGCGATGCGGGTCATCGCTCGATTGACGGCGGTCTCGTCCATGATGACCGCCTTGGGGGAAGTCGTGCCCATCGATCTCCTTCCTCACATGTCTTGACTGCTGACACAGTCAAAAAAATAGATGCCCGACCGCTTAAAGCGGACCAGACACCCACAGGAAAGGCTGCTCGCATGGCAGCTATGTAATTCCATGTGGGTATCTCGTACCCCTTTAATGGTCAAGGGATAGTGTAGCCAACCTCGAGCTTAATTGCGAGCATAAATACAGAGCAATCCGTAAACGGAGCCCAATGCTCCATAAACCTATATATATTTGTGGGACGAGCTTGAAAACGCACGCACGAGCTGGCATAATCCCCTCTGCTGCACGCAAATCGGATCTACGTCCAGGGCCGTGGCGTGGGCACTATCGCCAAAAGAGGAATATCTCTGTGTAGATTGCGCACAGGGAGCGACTTCTGTGCTATAGTTCAGGCTTGTTTGTTAACGCGACATGTTCGTTTGTCGCCCAAGGAGGGTCAGTTATGTCCAAAGTTTGCGAAGTTTGCGGTAAGCACCCCGTTGCCGGTCGCTCCATCAGCCACTCTCACCGCGTCACCAACCGTAAGTTCCGCCCCAACATCCAGCGCGTCTACGTCGTCGTCGATGGTCACCGTCGCAAGATGAACGTTTGCTCCACCTGCCTCAAGTCTGGCAAGGTTGCGCGCTCCTAAATAAGGTCTTACCAACAAGTACCTCGGACTCTCCGGGTCAAAGACCTCGCGTTCACATAGAACTTACCAAAGGCGCCCTCCCCTACGGAGGGCGCCTTTTTGCACTCATTGGGGACAGACTTACATGAGTGTTTTCACGCATTTGGGACAGACATTACGCATACCGGCAGCGGTTCGGCCCCTGCCTCACGCAGCCTCCCTCCAGCCTACGGTGGCCTTGGTCACGCTTGTAGCGCCGATGCCGGTGATACGGGCAATTTGCTTGACCGTGAGATGTGCCCGCCTGAGCCTCAGCAGACACGCATCACGATCGGGGCGTGGCAGGGCCTTGAGCAGCGCAGGATCTATGCTCGGAAGGACTTCGCGCGCAACGGAAAGAGCATCCTCATCGAGGATCCGTCGGCGTGGAAGAATCTCAACTGACCAGATCCGCCCGGCAACTTCCTTAAGATGCTTACAATAGTGACGAGACCCCCCGACAATATCGAGCATAGGGGCCGCATCGCAGATGTCAAAGGGATCGTAGCCCAGCTGGTATGCCCTAAAGCTTGACCAGCGGTATGCTTCGAGAGAGTCGATCGCACCTTTCACAGGATTGAGATGGATATAATCGAGTAGCTGCACCGCCTGTGTGTCCGACTCAACCGCAACACGCGAATAGCGATTGTCAAACAGATGGCCCGTTCTTCCCGTTTTCCCATTGAAATACTTAGCATACGCCGTCAGTGCGCACTGCATTGCCTTTGAAAGGTTGTCATATGGGTCATCAACCATCAAATGGAAGTGGTTGTCCATAAGGCACCAAGCCAACACTGCCACTTTATGGCGTGCAAACCTGTCCGAGATGTCCGATAAGAAACGATATCGGTCAGAGTCATCTTCAAAAATAATCTGTTTGGAGTTGCCACGGTCAAAGACGTGGTAATAGCCGGTGAGCGAAACGGCGCGGGCACATCGGGGCATAATCTCTCCTTTCAAAACTGAACAGGCAACACCTAAAAGGAGAGAAGGAACGCGAAATGCTGAGCCTGTGACCTATTTATATCCAATGATCGGCAAAAACAGGTTCAGAACGGCAAAATGGCAAAACGATGTCTGTCCCAAATGAGTGAAAGCACTCATGAGAGTCTGTCCCCAATGAGCGGGGCGATGCAGCAGGCAGATAGTTTTAGTTAAAGCGGTTCATTTTATTGAAGCGTTTTAGTGTGCCTTTTGCAGGAATCTTACCGTTCGCCGAATAATTTCTTGCTATCATGCAAGGCGTAGGGTAAATCTCCGATCGCAAGGAGACACAAATGGTGAAAAAGTCACCGGAAAACACTACTCCCGCAATTGTGGACAACGTAGAGGCGCTTGAGGCTAAGCTCGCTCAGATGCGAGAGGCCCAGGCGCTTTTTGCTACGTACACGCAGGAGCAGGTCGACAAGATCTTCTATGAGGCCGCCATGGCCGCCAACAAGGCTCGTATCCCGTTGGCGAAGATGGCCATCGAGGAGACCGGCCGCGGCGTTCTTGAGGACAAGGTCATCAAGAACCACTACGCCGCAGAGTACATCTACAACGCTTACAAGAACACCAAGACCTGTGGTGTCCTGGAGCGCGACGAGGCTTACGGCATCACCAAGATCGCCGAGCCCATCGGCATCGTGGGCGCCGTCATCCCGACGACCAACCCCACCTCCACCGCGATCTTCAAGACGTTGATCTGCCTGAAGA
>DXMX01000080.1 GCA_019413955.1 Collinsella sp. | reverse complement strand
AACAGGCACCAACCAAACACGCCCACCGCAACCACCGGGGACCCGGGGCAGCTCGTTTGGAACGGGGAACAAGTCACTCAGCACCAACAACAAAAACGTCGCAGGCAGAGCTGAAGCCAGCGAACGGGCACCAGAGCGAGCAAGCTTCCCCCTGCACCAACAAGGGGAACGTCGCAGGTTGAGCATAAGTCAGCGAGCGACGTCCAGAACGTACAAGTTGGCATGAAAAAGGCAAGGCATAGACCTTCTGGTCATGCCTTGCCTTTTGAATGACAAATTGTCGTTCTGGGCGGTGCGCAGCGTCGACTGGTTGCGCGGTTCGTAGAACCGCGCAACATGAGAGCGCCCCCTCCCGCGCACGGAACGGAAGGGGGCTAAAGGTAGGAGTCTACCGGTGGGTTGACCCCACCGGACAGACGATGACCAGGTGATCCTTTACAGGATCGTCAAGGTTTCCGTGGGGTACCCGTTGGGTACTTAGATCAGCACGCAGGCAACGGTCAGGATGACGGCGCAGACGACGGAGAGAGCGACAATGAGCTTAAGGGCAAACTTGAGCCAGGTCGTCCACTCGATCTTGGCCAGGGCGAGACCGCCCATGATGGCGCCGGAGGTCGGGGTGAACAGGTTCACGACACCGATGGCGGCGGAGAAGATCATGACCATGACCTCGGGCGAGAAGCCGAGCTTAACAGCCAGCGGTCCCATGATGGGCATGGAGACGGTAGCCATACCAGAGGTCGAGGGGATCAGGAAGGACAGGCCGAAGTAGACCAGGAAGCTCATGGGAGCGAAGATCACGCCGGACAGGCCAGCCAGAGCATTGGCGGCAGCGTCGAGGACGAAGACGTCGAGGCCGGTGTTAGCCATGAGGACGGAGATACCACGGGCGAGGGCGATGACGAGAACAACGGACATCATGTCGGCAGCGCCGGTGATAAAGGTGTTAACGATCTGCTTCTCGGACAGGCCACCGATGATACCGATCAGGACGGCCATGAGGAAGAACCAGGTGGAAGCCTCGTCGAAGTACCACTGGCCAATGGGCAGGCCGGTGATCAGGGCAGACCAGCCCTGGACGACGGCGTTACCGTCGGCGTCGTAGACAGCGCCAGCGTCGAAGAAGTTAGCGACGCCCTCGTTGAGGTCGGCCAGCGGAATGAAGCCGACGATCATGACGACGAAGGTGAAGGCGAAGGCAATCAGAACACCCTTCTGACGACCGGTGAGCTTGACCTCCTTGTGGACCTCGGAAGCAGCCTTGCCGTGAGCCTCTTCGGCGTCCTTGAGCTCCTGCATCGACAGGATGGTGGAACCCTTGTCAGCCTTGACCTTCTTGGCGTAGCTCATCACGAAGAAGATGGACATAGCGGTAGTGACAATCCACAGGACGGCACCGAGGCCGATGATGATGGACTGGTTGACCTCAATGCCAACGCCGGTCAGAGCGTCGACGGCAGCGCCGACGGCGAACGGGTTAACCGTGGAGCCCAGGCAGCCGCAGCCAGCGCCGAGCAGGACGGTAGCGGCACCGACCATGGGGTCGAAGCCAGCGGCCATCATGGTAGCGGCGAGCAGGGCGTAGAAGGGAACGGTCTCCTCGCACATACCATAGGTGGTACCACCGAGGGAGAAGATGAGCATCAGCACGGGAATGAGCATAATCTCGTTGCCCTTAAGCTTCTGCACCAGAACGGCGATGCCGTTGTCCAGGGCGCCGGTCTCGGTCATCATACCGAGGAAGCCGCCCAGGATCATAACGAAGAGGCAGACGGGCAGAGCGTCAGCGAAGCCCTTAATCGGGGCGGTGCAGAAATCGCTCAGACGGGCGGCAGTAACCGCGCCGCCGGACGTGCCGGAGACGATAACGGTAATCACTGCGACAATTGCCAGCAGAGCAAGAAGAATGGTGAACGATGAAGGCATACCGCGCTTTTTCTTAGCGGTCTCAGTCATAGTTCTCATCCCCCCCTTCATAAATCATTTAACTTTCTCGTGCGAAGCGGATCTTCCGTGCCGTGCCCACCGCCCGACGCGAGATATTTACCAGACACAGCCGCTCGGGGTGTTCAACAATACACCCCGAGCGAGATGCTAGATGCTCTTACTTGAGCGTGGCGTACATGACAGCCTTGATGGTGTGCATGCGGTTCTCGGCCTCGTCGAAGACCTTGGAAGCGGGGCTCTCGAAGACCTCGTCGGTGACCTCCTGCTCGGTGATGCCGAACTGCTCGCACTTCTCGGCGCCAATCGTGGTGTTGGTGTCGTGGAAGCTGGGCAGGCAGTGCAGGAAGATGGCACCCGGGTTGGCCATAGCCATGACCTCGGAGGTAACACGATACGGGGTAAGCTGAGCGATGCGCTCGGCCCAGACCTCATCGGGCTCGCCCATGGAGACCCACACGTCGGTGTAGATAACGTCGGCACCGGTGACGCCGTCCTTGACGTCGGTGGTCAGCTTGATGGTGCAGCCGTTGGCCTCGGCGATGGGCTTGCAGGCCTCGATGACGTCGTCAGCGGGCATGCACTCCTCGGGGCCGCAGGCCACGAAGTTCATGCCGAGCTTGGAGCAGACGACCATGAGGGAGCGAGCAACGTTGTTCTTGCAGTCGCCCATGAAGACGAGGGTCTTGCCCTTGATGTCGTAGTTGAAGTTCTCCTGGACGGTCAGGATGTCGGCGAGCATCTGGGTGGGGTGCCACTCGGTGGTCAGGCCGTTCCACACGGGCACGCCGGACTTAGCAGCGAGCTCCTCGACGTCGTCCTGGGCAAAGCCACGGAACTCGATGCCGTCATACATGCGGCCGAGAACGCGGGCGGTGTCCTCGATGGACTCCTTCTTGCCCATCTGCGACGAACCGGGATCGAGATAGGTCACGCCCATGCCCAGGTCCATGCCGCCGACCTCGAAGGCGCAGCGGGTACGAGTGGAGGTCTTCTGGAAGAGCAGAACGATGTTCTTGCCCTCGAGATAGCGGTGCGGAACGCCAGCGCGCTTCATATCCTTGAAGTTCTTGGAGAGCTTGAGCAGGTACTCGATCTCCTCGGTGGTGAGGTCGAGAAGCTTGAGGAAGCTACGGCCGGAGAGGTTAACACCCATGGTTTGATTCCTTTCGAAGAAATGAATTACGTAAGTATTAGTGTTGCCCGTTTAACGGGCGAAGCCGGTGCGGTTGTAGGGGGACCGCACCGGAAACGGAAAGACTTAGAGGTCCTCGCGCCAGAAGGGCATGCTCATGCAGCGCGGGCCGCCGCGGCCGCGGGAGAGCTCGGCGGAGGGCACGACGAGAAGGTCCAGGCCCTCCTTGTACAGCACGTCGTTGGTGACGGTGTTGCGGGCGTAGACGCAGATCTTGCCGGGCTCGACGCACAGGGTGTTGGAGCCGTCGTTCCACTGCTCGCGGGAGGCCGCGATCGGGTCGCCGCCGCCGCAGGGGATCAGCTTGACCTGGTCGACGCCGGTGGCGTCCTCCAGGACGTGCTCGAGGGTGTCCTCGATCAGGCGGATGTTCACGTCGCCCGGGTTCTTGCCGGCGGTCAGCTCGTAGACGCGCAGGGTGCCCATGATGGCGGGGTGGATCGTGAACTTATCGACGTCGATCTGGGTGAAGACCGTGTCGAGGTGCATGAAGGCGCGCGAGACCGGGATGTCGAAGGCCAGGATGCGCTCGACCTTGGAGTCGGAGTTCCAGAAGATGTTCTGGGCCATGATGTCGATCGCGGCGGCCTGGGTGCGCTGGGAGATGCCGACGGCGAGGGTCTTCTCGTTGATGTTCAGCACGTCGCCGCCCTCGGTGTGGAACTGGCAGTCGCGGCGGAAGTACAGCGAGACGTCCTTGTAGTCGGGGTGGTACTTGAAGACGTACTTGCCGTACAGGGTCTCGCGGTTGCGGGTGACCGAGTACATGCGGTTGAGGTTGACGCCCTCGCCGACGACCGCGAACGGGTCGCGGGTGAAGTAGAGGTTGGGCATCGGGTCGATGATCAGGTCGGACTCGGACTCGGAGTTGACCAGGGAGTCGAGGGTCGTGGACGCCGTGAGGGGCATGTCGATCTCGGCCTTGGTCATGCCGGCCATGGTCTTCTTGACGAACTCGAGGTTGTCCTCGATGGAGTCCAGCTTCTCGCGGACGATCTGCGGCATGTGCTGGCCGCGGATGCCGGCCTCGGCGATGTACTGGTCGGTGAACTCGGCGCGGGCGCCGGGGACCTGGTCGAACACCTCGGCGACGAGGTTCTCGAGGTAGAGCACCTCGACGCCCTGGTCCCTCAGGATCTGGGCGAAGGTGTCGTGCTCCTGCTGTGCGACCTCCAGGAACGGGACGTCGTCGAACAGGAGTCGCTCGAGCTCGTCGGGCGGCAGGTTGAGGAGCTCGTCGCCGGGACGGTGCAGGCAGACCTTCCTGAGCTTGCCGATCTCGGAAGGCACGTGCAGACCTTTCGTCATGGCCTCCTACCTTTCTTTCGGGCCTTACTGGCCGAATGTATCAGCGCCCCTCCATATGGGACGCTGCTTGCTGACAGCTCTAGTTATATCCAAATTCCATTCGTAATGCTACCTCGCCCCCGAACGGTCAGCAAAGTACGATGAACGGTATATCGCATATGATTTCCCATGATGCACTTCAGTTTCGTAAAGCAGATTTTCCTAGGTAAACGTTATTTTTCTAGGAAATCAAGCTTGAACACTCAAAGTTACCCATGATTCAAAATTACATAGTGAAAACGGTTTTCTGCATATAAATGACGCTTGCCCTCGATTCGACCTACATTCGATTATATTCAGCTTGCTATCATTCTTATTCATACATTCTCACCAGTTGAGTGAGGATATAGATCGCTTGCTCAAATCACCGGACGTTAGTGCTTCGGCTTGTCAGCGTAAGAAGTAGGTAAAGATACCGTTCACGAGATACGTCCGTGCCGGCGGTCGACTAAATTGAGACAATAGTGAATTAGAGTTAGGCTACCGTCCCCTGCGGGGACTGAACGGACAGATGCATATGCCGAGCAAAATCGAAAAGAAGCAAAAGGCCGCTAAGCTGCGCAAGCCGCCGCGCGACTTCTCGTACACGCAAAACCGAGAGCTTAGCTGGCTGCGCTTTGACAACCGCGTGCTTGACGAAGCCTTCGACGAAACCGTTCCGCTGTTCGAGCGTCTAAAGTTCGTGTCGATTTTCGAGTCCAACCTCGACGAATTCCTTATGGTGCGTGTGGGCGGCCTGTCCGATCTGGCAGAGCTCAAAAAACAGCCTGTCGACAACAAGAGCAATATGACCGCCTCCGAACAGGTCGATGCTGTCATGGCAGAGCTGCCCGGGCTCCTTACCCGTTGGGAGTCCATCTTTAAGAGCATCGAGGACAAGCTCGACGCTCTGGGCGTTCACCGCGCCCGCATCGATTCGCTTACGCCCGAGGAGCGCACCTTCGTAACCCGCTACTTCCAAGCCTACGTGTCGCCGGTCATCTCGCCGTTGGTCATTGACCCGCGCCATCCCTTCCCCAACCTGCGCAACGGCGCACTCTATCTGGCTTGTGGCCTGGACGGCGTCACCGACGAGGAGAGCCTGCTGGGCCTTATCGAGATTCCCGCCTCGATGAACCGTGTGGTCGAGATCCCCTCGCCCACCGGCACCTACTCCTACATCTTGCTCGAGGACGTCATCCTCGCCTGCCTGGACAGCTGCTTTGGCTCCTATAAGCCGCTGGATCGCGCGCTGATCCGCGTCACCCGCAATGCCGATATCGACCCGGACGGCGAGGGCGTCGAGGAGGAAGAGGATTACCGCCAGCACATGAAGCGCATCCTCAAGAAGCGCCTGCGCCTGCAGCCGGTGGTGCTCGCCGTATCGGGCTCGCTCGAGAAGGCAACGCTCAAGACCATCCGCAAGGCGCTCGAGCTTTCTCGCCGCTCGGTCTTTACCTGCGATATCCCCCTTGACCTTGGCTACGTCTTTGGTATTGAGGGCAAGATTCCCGAGCACCTACGCAACGAGCTGCTCTTTACGCCGTTTAAGCCGCAGCCCAACCCCACCATCGATATGACCCGCTCCATCCGCGAGCAGGTCCTGCAGCACGACAAGCTGCTCTTTTACCCTTACGAGGCCATGAATCCGTTCCTGGACCTGGTACACGAGGCAGCCTACGACCCCGAGTGTATCTCGCTGCGCATCACGCTCTACCGCGTGGCAAAGCAGAGCCGTCTGTGCGAGTCGTTGATCGATGCTGCCGAGAACGGCAAAGAGGTCACGGTGCTCATGGAACTTCGTGCTCGCTTTGACGAGCAGAATAACATCGAGTGGGCCGAGCGTCTGGAAGAAGCAGGCTGCACCGTTATCTATGGCTCCGAAGGCTTTAAGTGTCACTCCAAGATCTGCCAGCTCACCTATCGCGAGGGCATGGCGCTCACCCGCCTCACGCTTTTGGGCACCGGCAACTTTAACGAGAAGACGGCCAAGCTCTACAGCGACTTTATGCTCATGACCGCGCATCCCGGTATCGGCGAGGACGCCAACCTGTTCTTCCGCAATCTGTCGCTGGGCAACCTGCGCGGCGACTACCGCTTCCTGGGCGTGGCACCCGTGGGCCTCAAGCCGCTCATCATGCGCGGGCTTGACCGTGAGATTCAGCGCGCCCTTGTCGGCGAGCCCGCCCGCGTGTTCTTTAAGCTCAACTCGCTTACCGACCGCGAGGTCATCGACAAGATTGCCGAGGCATCGTGTGCCGGCGTGCGCGTGGACATGATCATCCGCGGCATCTCGTGCCTCAAACCCGGTGTTGCCGGCAAGACCGAGAACGTGCACGTGCGCTCCATCGTCGGACGCTTTCTGGAGCATGCGCGCGTCTATGCCTTTGGCGTGGACTCGGACATGATCTACCTGAGCTCGGCAGACATGATGACGCGCAACACCGAGCACCGCGTGGAGATCGCCTTCCCCGTGCTCGACCCCACCTGCCGTGCCCTGGTGCACGAGTACATGGGCATGCAGCTGCGCGACAACGTGAAGGCACGCAGTCTGACGAGTGACGGCACCTGGGTTCCCGTGAAGCGCAAAGAGGACGAGAAGCCCTTCAACTCGCAGGAAGCCCTGCTGGAGCGTGCGTATCGCAACGCCGAGGCCGCCGCGCAGCAGCGCGCACAGGAGAAGGAACGTGTGGCCGAAAAAGTTATCCAGGACGAGATTGAACATGGGGCGGCTGCCAAACCGGAAGCGGTTGCCGCTCTCCCGGTGAATGAGCCCGAGGCTGCCGCAGAGCCCGCCGTGGAGAAAGCGCCCGAGGCCGCTACTGCGACTCCGGAGCCCGCCGCCGAGGCAAAGCCCGCCCCTGCTCCTGAGCCGCAGCCGGCCACACCCAAGGTCCAAGAGGTCCAGGCGACCGTCATTGAGCCCAAGCCTGCACCTGCAC
>DXMX01000008.1:36735-40288 GCA_019413955.1 Collinsella sp. | reverse complement strand
CCACCAAAAAGCCGATGACCTTCTGGTTGCCGTCACGATATTGCTGCGCCTGCTCGGCACAGTTTGCCAGCACTTCGTCCACGATCGGCTGCAGCGCGCCGGCATCGCTCACTTGACGCATGCCGCGCTCGTCAACGATCTTGTTGGGGTCGTCGCCGGTCTGGGCCATGGCCTCAAAGACCTCGTGCGCCTGGTTGGAGCTGATGACATCGGTCGCCAGCAGCTTGGCAAGGGCTGCCACCTGAGCCGGCGCGATGCCGGACTCGGCGAGCGACACACCCGCGCCCTTAAGGTAGGCGATCATCTCGTTCACCAGCAGGTTTGCGACCGTCTGGGCCTCCTTGCCAGCCATACTGGCAGCGGCAGCCTCAAAGAACTCGGCGAACTCCGGGTCGCCGGCAATCTGCTCGGCATCGGCCGTCTTAATGCCAAAGTCGGCCTCAAAACGGGCGCGCTTGGCATCGGGCAGCTCGGGGATCTCGCCACGGCAGCGGTCGATGAACTCGTCGTCCAAATCGAACGGCGCTAGGTCGGGATCGGGGAACAGGCGATAGTCGTCGGCCGTCTCCTTCACGCGCATGACCACGGTGCGCTTGCGGCTGGGCTCCCAGTGGCGGGTCTCCTGGTAGATGATGCCGCCCTCCTCGAGCACCTCGGCCTGGCGGCAGATCTCGTAGACAAGGCCATCGTGCAGGCTCTTAAACGAGTTGAGGTTCTTGAGCTCGGTCTTGGTGCCCAACTTGGTCTCGCCGCGGCGGCGCAGGCTCACGTTGCCGTCGCAGCGCATGGAACCCTTCTCCATGGAGCAGTCGGAAATACCCAGCGTCACAAAGATGCGACGGAGCTTCTCCATAAACAGGCGCGCTTCCTCGGGCGTACGCAGATCGGGCTCAGTCACGAGCTCAATCAAAGGCGTGCCGCAGCGGTTGTAGTCGACGAGCGACTCGGCCGCGGCGGTAATGCGGCCCTCGGCACCGCCCACGTGCACCATCTTGGCAGCGTCCTCCTCCATATGGATGCGCAGGATGCGGATGGGCACCGTGTAGGAACCGTCCTCGCGACGCTCGGGCATCTGCAGGTTGGACGCGTCGTAGCTGGCCAGGTGGCCGGCGCGCTGGTTGCCCTCGCGCATGGTCGACGTCATGGACGTGGACAGACCCTCGGCGTTGGCCGAAGCGCTCGCCAGACTCTGGGCCTCGGCCTCACCAAACGCGCAGTCGGGGCGCTCGGCGGCACCGCGACCGGTCACATCCAGATCCAGGTGACCATACATGGCAAAGGCGACCGGACCCTGCGTGGTCTGGAAGTTCTTGGCCATATCGGGATAGAAGTAGTGCTTGCGGTAGAACATCGAGTGGCGCTGGATCTCGCAGTTGGTCGCGAGACCGGCCTTGACAATGCTCTCGATGGCACGCTTGTTAGGCACCGGCAGCGCACCGGGCAGGCCCAGGCACACCGGGCACACGTTGGCGTTGGGCTCGTCATCGTGGCTGAGCTTGCAGTTGCAGAACATCTTGGTATCGAGTGCGGTGAGCTCGGTATGGATCTCCAGGCCGATCACGGCCTCCCAATCCTGCAGGACCTCGGAAAGCTCCTTCATTACAGCTCGCCTCCCTTCCCGGCAAAATCGGGCGCGACGGAAAGCGCGGGCGCACCCGTAGCGGCATCGGCAAAGCCGCGCTCCAGGGCGCGGGCAAACGTGAGCAGCTGACGGTCCTTAAAGGCCGGTCCCACCAGCTGGGCAGAAACGGGCAGCTGAGTATCCTCGCCCAGGCCCAGCGGCACCGAGATACCACCGTTGCCGCAAATGTTGAGCGAGATGGTGTACAGGTCGGAGAGGTACATCTGCGTGGGGTCGCTGATCTCGCCAAACTTAAAGGCCGTGCGCGGCGAGGCGGGCATGAGAATGGTGTCCACCTTGGCATACGCGGCGTCGTAGTCCTGCGTGATGAGCGTGCGGGCCTTTTGCGCAGCGTAGTAGTACTTGTCGTACACGCCCGAGCTCAGCAGGTAGGCGCCGAGCATCTGGCGGCGCTTGGCCTCAGCACCAAAGCCGTGGGCGCGCGACAGCGAGCTCTGGTCGGACAGGTTGGCGCAGCCCTCCTCCTGATAGCCGTAGCGAATGCCGTCGAAGCGAGCCAGGTTGGAGAACGCCTCGGCCGGGCCGATGACGTAGTAGGCGGCGATGGCGGCATCCAGGTGCGGCAGGTCGACCTCGACCAGCTCGGCGCCCTGGTTCTGCAGCTCCTGGGCGGCGCGCTGAACAGCGGCCTTGACCTCGGGCGTCAGGCCCTCGGCCTCCATAAACGCAGGGATGATGCCCACGCGCCTGCCCTCGATGCTGTCGTTGAGATGCTCGGTAAAGTCGACGGCGCAATCCTGGCTGGTGCAGTCGTACGGATCGTGGCCCGCGCCGGTAAGTGCGTTCATGGCCAGCGCGACATCCTCGACCGTGCGGCCAAAGGGACCCACCTGGTCGAGCGACGAGCCAAAGGCAACCACGCCGTAACGGCTCACGGCGCCATACGTGGGCTTAAAGCCCACCACGCCGCAGAGCGCCGCCGGCTGGCGAATGGAGCCACCGGTGTCCGAGCCCAGCGAGAGCGCGACCTCGCCCGCGGCGACGGCTGCAGCGGAGCCGCCCGAGGAGCCGCCGGGCACGCGCTCGGTATCCCAGGGGTTGTTAGTACGGTGGAACGCCGAGCTCTCGGTGGAGCTGCCAAAGGCAAACTCGTCCATGTTGGCCTTGCCCATGGGCAGGCAGCCGGCATCGAGCATGCGCTGGACGCAGGTGGCGGTGTAGACGCTCTGGTAGTCCCCGAGCATGCGGGAAGCGCAGGTGGTGCGTGTGCCCACGAGGTTCATGTTGTCCTTGATGGCCAGCGGCACGCCCGCGAGCGGGGGCAGCGGCTTGCCTGCGGCACGGTCGGCATCCACGCGCGCGGCGGCCTCGAGCGCAAGCTCGGGCGCCACCTGCAGGAATGCCTGGACCCCGCCCTCGCGCGCCTCGATGGCGGCAAGGGAGGCCTGGGCCACCTCGGTAGCAGTAAAGTCGCCGGCGGCAACGCCCGCGGCGATCTGGGCGGCGGTAAGGGAATCGAAGCTTAGCGCCATTACTCGCTCTCCCCCTCTCCCAAAATGGACGGCACGCGGAAGTAGCGGTCGCGCGTGCTGCCGGCGTTTTCGAGTGCAACGTCGAGCGGCAGATCGCGCTCGGGCTCGCGCAGGTCATCGCCCATCACGTTGGACAGGCTTCCGATGGGATGGAACGTGGGCTCCACGTCGGGCAAGTCATATTGCAAGACGGGCTCGAGCATCTGGACGGCGTCGTTCATGTAGGACGTCATCTGGACGAGCTCGTCATCGGTCAGTGCGATCTTTGCGTACTCGGCGATGCCGCGCACATCTTTCTCGCTGAGTGCCATAGGCGCTCCCTTCCGCATAACAGTTAAACCGTTCCAGTATACAGGGCAACGCCGCTTGGAGCAGGCGCTTTACCTAAATGCAGCGAAAACGTAACGAGGGCGGCGGTTGGCAGGCGGCGGACTGGCGG
>DXMX01000008.1:31605-36725 GCA_019413955.1 Collinsella sp. | reverse complement strand
CGCCCACAACGAAAGCCGTATCGACCGTAACGAAAACCATCACAACATTCGACGCTTTTCGCCAAAATCGCGATTTTCATCGAATGTTGTGATGGTTTGGAAGCCCCGACCACCACAAAGGTGCCTGTCCCCTTTGCGGTGGTTCTGGAGAATGTCCTATGCCGAGGCCTTGGCCTTGCGGCGCTTGCGGACCGCGTGGATCACGATGTCCAGCAGCAACAGCACAATGGCTACGACCACGATAAGCACGGCAAACTCGCGCTTGCCCCAGTGGCGGCCGGCCAGCGACTTTTGCTTGTCGACGTCCTTTTTGCTGTACTTGGTGCGCACGCAGTGCACCAGCAAGCGATGGTCGTTCACGCCATAGGGCGTGCAGGTGACGAGCGTCACCTTGTCGGCGCCGGGCTCGATGGTCAGTGACTCCATCTCCTCGGGCAGCACCACCTCGGAGTCCACCATCTTGTAGGCGAGCGTCTTGTTCATGGTGTGCAGCAGCACCAGGTCGCCGGGCTTCAGCGAATGGATATCGTCGAACATGCTCAGGTTGCGCATGCCCGAGTGCGCGGTGAGCACGCAATGCGTCGAGGTGCCGCCCACCGGCAGGCTCGTGCCCTCCAGATGGCCGACGCCCGCCATAAGGACTTCTTCGCTCGTGCCGTGGTAGATGGGCATGCTCACGTCGATGGAGGGGATTTCGACCCAGCTCATCATGGGGTCGCGGTCAAAGATAAGTTGCTGAGCGTAGGGCTCGATCTGGTCGGCGGGAAGCTCGGTGACCTCGCCGGCAAGTTGCTCGTTATAGGAGCGCGCCTGAAGCAGAATGCGTTCGCGCTCCTCGGCAGACAGCGCGTCCACGGTGCTGGACACGGTGCTGATCTGGTTGAACACGCCCGAGGCCTCGAGCCGGTCCAAGATCCACGGCCAGGTCATAAGGCCCACGCCGATAAGGATGATGACGATGGTGATGAGCCGGTCGGCCCAGCGCGGCAGCCGCTTGCGACGGCGCTTGGGCTTTGGTTGAGGTTTGGGCTGAGGGCTTGAGCCGCCGTTGTCCGCAGCGTTATTGCTCTTCATATGTTTGGCGCCCTGCACCATCGCCGGTCACTCCTCTACAGCTCAGGTTGTCTAAACAAATAATAGCCGAATCGCGAGCTTCCGCGCCGGACAACACAGCTAGACAGCATTGTGCGGCGCGAGCATAGGCCAGCATTTGCGTTTTCAAAATGTCCCGGATCGGCGGGGCGATTCGGGATACAATGTCAACAGAAAACGACGCACCCCGCGTAAGTACTTAGGAGCGCGGGCAGCCTAGTTTTCAGCTTTAGTTAAATGCCCGGGATCCGACCCCCGGGCATTCTTATTTGCGCTTGCGGCGCAAATGCCTTCTACCGTCCGCACCGCGCGTGCGCCTACGGACCTTAATCCGAACCTCATACGAGTCAAGAAACGCGATGACGAACGTACCCGCATCGGACGGTGGAGGCTGGCTGCGTTATCCCAAAAAACGGGGCAGAATCCAGTGCGGAGTCTGCCCCGAAAAGAAAATGACAAAGCAAGAACGTGGATGGACGAGAAAAGTGTCCGCAAGTCTCATGGCCATCACATCCCACCTGCCAAAGGGATGGGTGAGCGAGCGTTACTCCTGCTCGGACTCCTCAGCCTGCTTACGGCTGCGGATGAGATGAGCCACGCCGATGCACAGCACCGCGCCACCAGCGATCCAAGTGAACGTCACGCCGTTAAGGCCGGTGAGCGGGAGGCCGGAACCCTGCTTGTTTTTGACGATCAAGGCAGCAGTACCGTTGTCCGTGTTAGTCGTGTCAACCTCGACCAAATTGGAACCCCTGGTGCTCGTCTTGACCGTAATCTTGTTTTCTCCCTCTCCCTCTGCTTGGTTGAATCCAATGGCTTTGATGGTGAAGGTGAACTCGGGGATGGTGTTATAGCCGGCGAGCGTATGGGTCTCCTTGACGGTGTAGGTGCCGGCATCGAGGCCCTTGACGTTAATCTCGCCGGAGTCGGTGGTCGTGAACTCATAAGCCTCAGTACCGAGGGAGCCATTCTCCTGGACATACATGTCCTTGGATGCAATATCGTCGGGATCAGTGGCACGGATGGTGAACTTTACGCCCTTAAGTATCTTATTCTCATCCGTCGCGTCCTTCTTGACGAGCTTGAGCGCATAGGTGTAGTCGCGCACGGTGTCGGGCACAGACTCACCCCGGGAATCGTGGCCAGGGTTGTTGGAGTAGATGAGCTTGACGGTGTTGGAGTTGCCCGTGCCACCGACAACGACATGCTGGGACTTATTCGGGTCGAGCTTGGCGCTGTACGTGACAACGACCCTTGTATGCTCGCCGACAGTGACGCCGGCCGCCGTGGCGGCAGCCTTAAGATCGTCAAACTTTACGCTCAAGACCGTTCTGCCATTTGAATCGGGATCAGACACGGTCACAGAAGTAGGCGTGATCTGAGTCTCACCAATCACGGCCTTGACAGTGGACTTATCAACAGTCAAACCGGCAGACAGCTCATCGTGGAACTCATAATAGTAGGTGCTGAACGTGTCGACATTGCTTGCAACCGTGCCGGTCAGCTTGTACTGAACGGTCTGACCCATCTGGGAGTCCGCCTTGTACTTCCAGTCGTTGTCCGCACCATCGTCCTTGACCTGCTTCGTCACGGTCGGGATGCTCGTCTTCTCGGTAACGACCACTGCGTTGCTGCCCACGACTGCAAAGATCGGCGAGGTACCGGTCTGCTTCTCATTCGCACTGAGCGAGTCGGTATCGGTCATGAACAGGTAGTAGCCAGCGCTCGTAGTGGTGAAAGCGCGACCGGCGGCAAAGGAATCGCCCGTAGCGGTAACACTCTTCTCTACAGCCAAGGCAATCTTGTTAAGGATGCTGCTCTGCGGCAGACTCGTGGTATCAGTGGTATCAGTGATCTTGGAAAGGTAGTCGGCAACGTCAGAAGCGGTCGAGTCTAAGGTAATCCCTGGGGCATTATTATCAACAAGCACCTTCAGGACCGCAGTCTCTGCGTCATCACTCGCCCACTCAATGTTGGACGCAACCTTACCGGACTTTCCGTCAATAACGTCAGCCTTAAAAATCTGATACGCCTTGAACGAAGTGGAGTCATTGTCCACGGACTTGTTAATCGTGAGCGAATAGCTGGGGGCAGCACCCTCCGCAGCAAACGCCATCGTGACTGTCGCCATCACGCCGCCGAAGCTCAGGGCTGCGGTGAGGCCGGCGGTTACTGCCAGGCGTGCGATGTTCTTGGTTGTTTTCATGTTGGGACCTCTTTCTTGGAGGTTGCTTTAATTCTCGTCATCACCAAAAGTCAGCAGGCTCATTTCCCTGCGCTCTAATCGCTACGGAGGTAGTACGCCACTGAGCAAGGGGGGGGGGCAATTATTTATCATGGCGACCTCCTCCCCGCTTGATGACGAGCGCGACGACAATAGCCACTACTCCGATGACGGCCAAAGCCGTTACCAACACCAACGTTCTATCTCCCGTCGAGGGCATAAAGCCTCGACTCACTTCGTTACTTGGGGTGTTAAGCACCGACAACTCGACTAAACCCTTCCCGGCATCGGCGGCATCAACTCGCAGAGGGCTTTCGGCCGATACGGTCACCTTAGGCTTGGCGGCCGCCACCTGGTCGACATCCAGGCCCTCGGCCTTGACCGTCACGCAGCACGTGCCCTCAAAGGCGGTGTAGCCTTTGGGCGCCTTGAGCTCGCGGACCTCCAGCTTGCCCGAGTCCACGCCCGAGACGGTCACGCGGCCGTCCTCGCCCGTGGTGACGGTGGCCTTGCCCTCCGCATCCCACGTGCCATCGGCCGCTAGCGTGCGGCCGCGGTCGTCGGCGATGCTCAGGACCGCCCCGGCAAGCGGCTTGTCGCCGTCGCTGCCGCGCTTGGTGAGCGCGAGATCCCAGGTGTAGGCGCACGCATCATCGCTCGGCGTGCGAGTGAAGCCGGCATCGCTGAACTGGTCGGCAAAGGGAGAGCGCGGGTAACGCAGGTAGACCTCGTTGGGGTTGCCCTTCGCGATGCCGTGGTTGCACGCGCTGTTGAGCGGCGCGTTGTACACGGCGACCACGCGGGCGCCCGCGGTGAAGGCGTCGGCCCCGCCGAGCGCGGCGATGAGGTCGCCGGTACGCACGGTGAAGGTTCCGTCAACCGCTACCTTGGTGGCGCACTGGGCCGTGATGTCGGTCCAGCCCTTCGCGGGCTCGGTGTCGGCTCGGCCGTCCTTGCCGGTCTGGACGGCGTCGAAGCCACCGTCCGCGCCCGCCGCCACGTACACGCGCATGCTCGCGGCCACCTTGGAGGGGTCGAGCCCCGCGCTCATGGTGTCGACGAACCGCACCGCGTAGGTGTCGTAGGCCGTGAGCCCCGCCGGGACCGTGGCAGAGAGGCGCCAGTACAGGTCGTCGGCGACCGTGGCGTCGGCGGCCTTCTGCCATGCGGCGGTGCTGTCCTCCAGCACGTGCTTGGCCACCTTGGGGGTCGCGGCCTTGGGCTTGACGGTGACGGCGCTGCCGCCCACCAGGGCCATGATCGGCGCGGTGCCGGCCTCGCCCTGGGCGATGGCGTCGTCGTCGGCGACGATGAGCCAGTAGCCGCAGGGCAGCTCGGCCGCCGTGCCCGCGTTGAGGGCCGCGAGCTCGGCGCCAGAGCTCTGGAGGGAACGAGCGAGCTGCGCGCTCAGCGCGCTCGTAAGGTGGGAATCGGTGTTGAGCCACTCGGCAGCTTCCTGCGCGGTGGTCTGGGAATTGGGCATGCCGGCGCTGTGCAGCACAGGCAGCGCGGCGTCGCGCACGGCGTCGCTTGCCCAGGCGAGGTCGGTGGCGATCTTGGCGTCGCTGTCGCCGTCGACGACGTTGGCGCTAAAGATCTGGTAGGCGTCGTAGCTGCGCGCCACGGTGCCGCTCGCCGTGATGGAACCGGTCGAGGTCGGCGCGGCCTGCGCGGATGCGGGGAACACAACCGCGCAGGTGCCGATCAGGAGGGTAAGCAGCGCAAACAAGATCGGGAAGGAGCAAACTTTCTTATTCACGACGCTTACCTCCCTTCGCATTCGCCTTGCGACGAATGTGCATCC
>DXMX01000008.1:18948-31595 GCA_019413955.1 Collinsella sp. | reverse complement strand
GTGCATCCAGGCCGCAGCAGCGCAAAGCACCACCGCGCCGGCAAGGTACGTCAGAGTGACGCCCGACATACCAGAAAGGGGCAAAGAGGTGGAGTAGGTGTTGGTGAAGGTGGGGGTAGTGTCGGGAAACTCGTGGCCCTCGGTCTCGGCGCTTACCCACGTACCTTCTTTGTCAACGGTTCCCTTCCTGTAGGTCACCGCACAGTTGATCTCTCCTTTTTCGGTGTCATACCTTGCCACAACCGTGAACTTATAGACCGAGTGGTCGTACGTGTAGCGCGAGAACCGCGAACCGTCGGTTTTCTCGCGCACATAGTACGTATAGGTCTTGGAAGGGCCACCCGTGGAGTCGCCCGAGTCGTCGGGATTACCCCTGATATCAGCGAGCGAGTACTTGAGCTCAACCTCTTTATCAGTGGTGTCTTTGAACGAAAGCGTCTGCTTCGTTTCTTTACCAGAGGTCACGGCAGTACCGATGATGTTTTTAAATTTGCTGTCTTTCGCAAACTGAAGTGTAAACTCCTTCATCTCGCCACCCTCAACGACCTTAGTCGCCTTAGGAGTCCAGGAGGCGGGGGGCACGATTTTGTTGGTAAAGGTCGGTTTCTTACTGTTACCGATAGTAACCGTAGTCTTCGTGCTATCTTGTGAGCTATCTTGTGGGATGTCAACGGAATAGCTTTCGGAACCAAGTGGTTTGAAGATGGGATCCTTCTCTGTCTTTTTAGAAACGGTTATTTCTTTTACCTTGTAATAATTAATAGGAATCGACATGAGATATTTAGTGTCGGATGGATTGTCCTCAACTTTTACCACGATCTTGTAAATGGTCTCGTCGAATTTGGTATCCAATTCGTTTTCGCCGCTGATGGGTTCCTCAACAAGATAGAAAACGTATTGTCCCGAAGAATAGTCCTTGCCAGAGTCGAAGGTGATATTGCCGTTTGTTTGATCAACAGGCGCCTCGCCCGCAACACTGCAATCGCCCATATCAAATGTGTCGTCATCTTTCCAAGAAGGCTCGATGTCACCATCCTGGCGCAGCAACTTAAATCTGTAATTGTGCGTGCTAAGGCCTTGCGAGATTCCCTTTTCATCTTTAAGCACCTTGGTGGCATTGAGCTTCATGCTCGGATAAACACTCAGATCCTTGACCTCGCCAACGACAAGATCGCCGTTGGTCATGATGCCGCCACCGTGGGTGTAGGAATAGTTGCCACTGATAATGGTCGTAGCCGCTGTCTGCGCCTTTCCCATGGCATCGGCAGTCGGATGGGCCTCAAGACCGAACATGTACTTGGCCTCGGCGCCGCCATTTGGCTCAATGGTGATCTTCTCGCCGTCGCAAGTGCCCTGCCAACCAGCCGAGTCGCCGCCGAGCATCTTGCCGAGCACAACTGCAATTGTCGAGTTCGCACCATCTTTTTTACGCACCAGGAAGAAATCCTTATGGCCGGATTTTTTGAAGGGCTCGGTAATGTACTCGGAGTTACTATCCTCGTTCTTCCCATATCCGCCGGCAGAGTAGTGTTCACCATCATTATCTTTATTGTTATAAATAGCGGCACCGTTGGAATGCGAAACGATTGTTTCGCCCGTAGGGCAAGCGCCAACGCCGCCGCCCCAGCCGCCAGCCTCATTTTCGGCAATCAACGTCTTTACGATATTGAGCTTGCCGCCCTTCTGGATAAAGACGCCACCGCCGCCCCAGTCGCCGCCGCGATCCTTACCCGTCATAGTCTTGTTGTTCGTAATGTAAATCTTGCTGTTCTCACCAGCGCTAATTGTTGCCATCGTACCAGTGTTGTCACCGCCAGCGATACGCAAACCGCCGCCCTCAGCGTTCTCCGCCACGTTGCCGGCAATCGTGCCGCCAGTCATTTCAAACTCGATGGTCTGGTTGTAAAAACCAGCGTAAACGCCACCGCCAGCCTCATGGGAGTAGTTAGCAGTAACTGAGCCACCCGTTATACTGAGCTTGCCACCATTTACACATGCAATGCCACCGCCACCGAGCAGGCCATTGTTAAACGATTCAGAGATATTGGAATCGACACGATTGTTAGTAATGCTTGCCGAATCGCTGATACTAACGCAAGCATTTTTGGTAAAGACGCCGCCGCCATAACCATTTTCGGGACTGCCGCCGCTGTTGCAAGTGTTTTCATACGTAGCGTTGCCAGAGATAATTCCGCCCGTAAGCTTCAGGGTGGCTCCCTTGTCAGCATAGATGCCGCCGCCAGAACCCGACTTGTTTCCCGCGACCACGCCGCCTGTCATTTCGAGACTGGCATTCGCGCCCGCCTTCTCGCCCGTTATGCACAGGCCACCGCCCCAGCCACCGCCGTTGCCATTGGTGACGTAACCGCCTTCGATTTTGACTTTACCCTCAGAAAAAATCACATGGCCGTCATCGCTCAGATTGGCGGCCGTGGTAATCATGCCGCCCTTGAGATCGAGCGTGCCGCCCTCTTTAACGGTGACCACATGCTTTACGGAACCGCTGTCCGATGCCGCATCAATAGCGCCAAAGCCCGTAACGACATGCCTGATCGTAGTCTCGGTTGTGCCGAGTCCATCTTGATTGGGCGTGCTCTTGGTCTCAAAGTAAGTAAGACTCTTAGGAGTGCCGTTATTAGAGCTGCTTCCCTTTTCCCACTCCATACTCGCAAGCTGACCCGCCGGCGCATTGGCCGTATCGACCGAACTTGGTGCATCTATTGTTGTTTGGCCTAAATCCTCGATAGTGAGCGTGGCTCCGTTTTCGACCACAAAGAAGGAGTCTAAGCCGCCAGAACGGTTACAGAGCATGTTGCCGTTAAGATCGATGGTGGTGTCTTTGCTGATAGTGATCTGCTTATCCGAATAGGCATAATCCGTCAGTCGGAACTTGCCGCCATTGGTAAACACCCCAGCAACATCGCCGCTTACCTCGGTATAGCCATCGGCACTGACGGGAGCGATAGCGTTTTCATCGTTAGTTTCATCATCAGAAGGCTGTGTATCGGAAGGCTGCGCGGCGCCCTTGGCCTCCGCGTCGCCGGACGGCAGTCCCGCGGCAGCGGCGTCTTCGCTCGCGCCATTCTCGGCATCATCGCTAATCTGCTTTTCGGCACCCCCGTTAGTGGTGCTGTCTACACCAGTAGACTCACTTGAGGAACCCCCCCCCATCACAATTTCTTCGGTAGAAACCGTCTGGTCATCGTTGGCAATGGCCTGAGAGATCGGGGGCATGACGAGCGACAATACCAGGCTCAAAACGGAGGCTCCGCACAAGACGCCTGCCAGTACACGGCGCGTCGCTTTATTACTCTGTTTAGATTTGTCTGAATTTGCTTTCATCGATGTCTCCTCCCCAAGAGACCGCGATCTTGCTCTTTCACTATCAAACGTATCTGCGCAATCTGTAATTGCGCACGCTTAGTAATCCATATTGTAGCGATTATTTGAACATCTAAACAAGATAACCGATAGTTTTGTAGCGAATTGTCAATTCTCTTGACAATTGCTCAGATTTACCTTCGTTTATTCGCTATCTATTTTTTGTTTCTACTGGTAATTTAGTTGCCCATCATTTTTTAATGGCATTAGATTTATTTGCACAACATTTTGCTCAAGAGTAAACATCCTGTAAACAGTCGAAAATTGACCATGAGCTGTAGGTCATTTACCGGGAGAAATACCCTACCAAACTGATGAGAATATCTTTAACTCATCGGTAGTCAGAAGCGTAATGTTCAGACAACCATATTGGTATTTGCGCGCAGATTGCAGGCATCAACTCGCCCAAATCGCCTGAGGCCACCACAAAGGTGCCTATCCCCATTGTGGCGGTTCTCCCCCGGCGCTACAGCAGATGTTCCTCGATAAAGATCGCGATGCCGTCTTTGTCGTTGCTTGCGGTTACAAAGTCGGCGGCGGCACGGGTGGCGTCGCTTCCGTTTGCCATAGCCACGCCCACACCGGCGTCAGCCACCATACAGGTGTCATTATCGGCATCGCCAAACACACAGATGTTCTGGAGCTCCATGTCGTTGAGCTCCGCCACACGCACAAGGCCGCGCGTCTTGGACACGCGCGGATCCATGAACTCGTAGAGCCGCTGCGTGGTTTGCAGAGCCGCCGCCTTAACAGTGTTATCGGCAAACGTCGACGCCCGCTCAATCACCCGCGGCATTACCTCGGGCGCCATGGTAAACATCACCTTGGGCTGCGGCTCGCGCAAAAACTCGGCAAAATCGACCACCTGGTAGGGCACGCCGTCGACGCGCGACAGGTGCTCGACGCACGCGTTGCTCTCGGGCACGTAGAACACGCCGTCTCGGGGGCAGACGGGCGTTGCTGGAAGGTCCGCCATGTGCTTGCAAATGCGCGCGATGGTCTCGCCCGGCAGCGGATAACTCAGCTCGTTGATGTCATGCGCGCGGTCGATGACCTCGGCGCCACCGCAGCCCACCATCACGTCTACCAGGCCTTCGATGCCCCAGAGCTCGTACATGGCCTCGGTCGCGCGGGCGTCGCGCCCGGTGCACAGGCCAAAGAGTACGCCGCGCTCGCGCAGGGCGCGAATCGCCGCCACGGTGCGCGGGGACACCGTGTGCTGGCTCGTGAGCAGCGTGCCGTCGATATCGCAGAGTACGGCTTTAATGTGGCTGAAGGTGGTGTCCATGGGGGCCTTTCTGGGTTGTGCGACGGTGCTGGATGAGGTCGAAAGTGGTGTACATGGTATACCAAGGCGCAGGCGCGGCCCGTCAAAGCAAAAACCACCACAAAGGTGCCTGGCCCCTTTGTGGTGGCCGAACCCGAAGGGTGGCCTGGCCGGAGCGCAAACCATCACAACATTCGACGTTTTTCGGCAAAATCGCGATTTTCATCGAATGTTGTGATGGTTTTTACTGCCTTGCGGCACGATCAAAATGTCGGCGTTCAAACAGCAGCAACGCCGCGGGAACCGCCGTCACGACCATGCCCGCACCAACGAGCGTCTGCTGCACGCCAAACGTCGCCGCCAGCCACGGGGCAATCGCCAGCGGGGCCACGCCGGCGAACATGTTGCCAAAACCCATGACCGAGTTCACGCGACCGAGCTGCTCGAGCGGGGCCGTCGTTTGCACGATCGTGTTGTGGAGCGGGTTGACGACGCCCCAGGCCACGCCCAGGGCAATCTGGCCAATGAGCGCCACGCCCACATACGTTGTTCCCACGTAGAGCAGGCTTCCCAGGCCCACGGACATAAGCGCCGCGAGCAGCGTTTTAAGGTTGATCAGATGCGGCGGCAAACGGAGCGCAATAACGGCGCCCAGCACCGCGCCCACACCGCTGGCCGACGAGAGCCAGCCCATCCACTCAACACCGACATGCAGAACATCGCGGTAGAAGAACGACTCCAGCGGATCGAAAGCTCCATAGCCAAAGGTCGAGAGGAAGATGATGCAGAAAAGTAGCGCGAGGACGCTGTTGGTGAAGACTGTCTTGATGCTGGTCGCGAAGGTTGCGCGGGCGGACGTGCTAGGGTTGGAGCTTTGTCCCGCACGCTCCCCTTCCTCTGCCGAATCGGCATCCGCATACCCGGCGACGCGACCTCCTTGCGGCCTAAAGCCCCAACCGGCGGCGAGCGCCAGTACGGTAAAAATCACCATGAGCACAAACACCGCGCGCGACGACGCAGCCGCCGCGACAAAGCCACCCAACGTGGGTCCGACGATAATACTCACGTTTGAGAACATGGCGATGGCGGAGTTGATGTCTTTGAGCTCGACAGGATCGTCGGTGAGGTAGGCCGGATAGGACGTGGCAATGGGCTGGGCGAATCCCATCGTAAGGCCTAAGAACACCGCGCCGAGCAGGACGATGCCGGTCGCGCTACCAAAAGCGATGATCGCCGTGCCAGTTGCGAGCGCGCCGACGATGCTCAGCAAGAAATGGCGGCGCGGACCCCAGACGTCGAGCGCAGCGCCGCCCGCAAAGGATCCCAGGATCACGAAAACGTTCATAAACAGAACGGCCAGCGATGTCGCGACGACCGAGGCATCGTCCGCATAGGTGAGCGTTCCGATGACGCCGATAAAATAACTGGTCTGAAAGCCGGTATATATGAGGAAGCGCATTGCCACCAGGTGCTTAGCCTGCGCGGACAGCGATGATTGAGGCTTTGAGAAAAGAGAGGCGAGCATGGAGACTCCTTGTTTCATACGAATGCGGACGGCGGGCATTCGCCACCGTCTGTCAAATCAATCTATCCGCATGAAACATTAAGGACGCATCAAGCCCCTTCTCTCCGTTTTTCGCCCGTCATGAACTACTTGGTAGATTGTAAGGCATGTCCCACACATCTACTAAAGCAAAATCCACCACAAAGGTGCCTGGCCCCTTTGTGGTGGAAGTGACGTTTGCCCAGATAAAACCTGCTAAAACAAACCTGTCCCTTTTTGGCAGGTTTTAGGCCAGATGATCTTGGATGAGGTCGCAGATGGCTCGGGCGTCGTTGATGTTGATGGCTCGGGTCGCAAAGCCGGCGTCGAAGGCCTGGCGTGCCAGGGCCTCGTTGCAGGCAAGGGCCAGCGTGTGACCGTCGACCAGGTCGAGCGAGCTCTTGCCGCGCAGACGGTCGACACCGGAGCGCGCGACGACGATGTTGTCGAAGCCCTCGGTCTTGTAGCCCTCGATGATCACCACGTCGACATCGTTGTAGCGCGACAGCAGCTCGCGCGCGGGTATCTCGTCCTCCTCGAGCGTGTCGGCGTACTCGGCCCAGCGTGTGGCACAAATCAGGCCGACGTGCTTAGAACCGGCCTGGTGATGGCGCCACGTATCCTTAGCGGGCACATCGATATCGAAGCCATGGTGTCCGTGATGCTTAAGCGAACCCACGCGCAGGCCGCGGCGGGTGAGCTCGGCGATAACCTTCTCGACGAGCGTGGTCTTGCCCGAGTTCTGGTAGCCGATAAACGCGATCGCGGGGACGGCCGGGGCCGGAGCTGCGGGCGCGACGGCGACGGGCGCGCTCGCGGGCGCGGCACCGTCAGCGGCCACGGCCTCAGTAGCAGCGGCCTGGCGCTCTGCGCGATCCCACACGCCCGAGCGGCCGCCCTCCTTGTGCAGCAGGCGCACGTCGACGATCTCCATGCCGCGATCGACGGCCTTGCACATGTCATAGATCGTTAGACACGCGGCGCTCGCGCCGGTCAGGGCCTCCATCTCGATGCCGGTCTTGCCCGTCACACCAGCTGTGACCAGCACATGAAAGCCAACCTGCCCGTCCGCGCGCGCCGGAGCCCAGCCCTCGGGCACGTCCTCGGCCGGCGTCCCCGCCGGAGCGATGGGCGCAATGTCGCACTTGCTCTTGGTAATGAGCAGCGGATGGCACATGGGGATAATGTCGCTCGTGCGTTTGATGGCCATAATGCCCGCCACACGCGCGCAGGCAAGCACGTCGCCCTTTTTGGCGCGGTCCTGCAGTACCATGGCCTGCGTCTCGGGATGCATGAGGATGGTGCCCTCGGCGATGGCGATGCGATGGGTCTCGGCCTTGTCGGACACGTCGACCATGCGCACCTCGCCCTTGGCGTCCACATGCGTCAGCTCGTCGCGACGGGCGTCACGGGCGGGCTCGGCTGTAGCGCTGGCAGACGGCTGCGCGGACGCTTCGGCGTTGCCAGCATTCGCCGCAGCCGTGACTTTGTGGGCAGACATCGCGGCCCTACGAGCGGCCTTGGTGGCATCGGCGTACCTGCTCTTGGCCATATGATCATCCTCCGATTTGGGACATAAATCGTTGCGTGCCCTCAATTATCGCGTGTTCCTGCGGTTTGTGGGCCACGGCATCGCGCCAAATCGAAAGTACCTGCATATCATCACCACGGCGCAGCGCCTCACGCACCGAATACTCGGCATCGCTGAACAGGCACGGACGCACGTTGCCATCGGCCGTCAGGCGCAGACGGTTGCAATTCGCACAAAAATGATTGGACATGGCGCTGATGAAGCCAACCGTTCCCGCCGCACCCGAAAAGTGCCAATAACGTGCGGGGCCCGCGCCGGCAGGAGCGTCGTTGATGTCAAGCGGCTCGAGCTCGCCCAGACCCACCGCGGCGGCCCCGGCATTGATGCGCGCCCGCAGCTCATCACTCGGCACGGTGTCGCTCGCATCCCACAGCTCGGGATTGAGCGCGGGCGCATGCGGGTCCACAGCGCAATGCGAGCTCGTGCGCTCGTCGCCGATGGGCATGTATTCGATAAAGCGCAGGTGGATGGGGCGGTCGAGCGTGAGCCGCGCGAGGGCCGCCACATCTTGGTTGAGTCGGCGCACGACAACGCAGTTGACCTTAACGGGCTCAAAGCCCAAAACCAGCGCCGCGTCGATGCCAGCCATGGTCTGCTCGAGCCGACCCAGGCGCGTGATCTTTCCAAAGAGCGTAGGGTCGAGCGTGTCGAGCGAGATGTTGACGCGGTTAAGCCCCGCGTCCTTGAGCTGCGGCGCCAGCTTGGGCAGCAGGGCTCCGTTGGTGGTGAGCGAGATGTCCTCGATCCGCGGAATCGCGCGGATGTCGCGAATGAGCGGGATGATACGGCGGCTGACCAGCGGCTCGCCGCCCGTCAGGCGTACGCGGCGAATGCCCTCCCCCGCCACCAAGCGCACAAAGCGGGCGATTTCCTCGGCGCTGAGTAGCTCGTCGTGTGCACGGGGCGCCACGCCATCGGCCGGCATGCAGTAAATGCAGCGGAAATTGCACTTGTCGGTAACGGCAATGCGCAGGTAGTTGATATCGCGGCCAAAGCCGTCATGTTGCACGTGCCCGTCCACGCAGCCTCCCCTCACGCGGCGTTTTATTCTTCGGAAAACATAATACCCCACGAGAGAATCATGCCGACACCCGTACGACAGGACAGGTCGCTTCGAGCAAAACGGACTTTCCAAGCCCATCCTCAGCACAGACCATCACAACATTCGATGCTTTTCCCGTTTTTGGCAAAAAACGTCGAATGTTGTGATGGTCTGCCTGCCCACGGCACCCCGCAGAAGGGCCAAAGCGCCCCTAAAGGCCGCCGTCCCAGTGCCGAATCACGAATTCTCGCAGGTCGTTCTGACGTTTCTGGAACGCTTCGCTTCGGTCGCACTTAAGGCCCATAGCGAGCGCGATGGCGTTCATCGCCCGGTGCAATTGCAGCTGGTGGGCAAACTGAGTCCCGGTGAGGACGATCATCCTAAAGCCCAGCGCACTCAGCACGGCCATACGCTCCGCATCCGACGCGCTGCGCTGTTTATCAAGATGGTCCGAGCCGTTGTATTCAATCCCCGTACCGCTCGCAGGCGCATATACGTCAATCTCGAAATACCCGGCCTTAGCGAGATACTTGAACTCGTTGGGAACATCGACCCGATGGTTGAGCTCGATCTTGGCGTATCCCAGCCCGCCCTGAGAACGCTTTGCTACGACCATGATTGCGGTGGCCGTCTCCATGGGCGACCGCGCGCCATCGTGCACGCGCTTGAGCACGGCGGCCGCGCGTACAGCCCCCTGACGAGATCGGTTCTCATTGCAATAAGCAATCATGTCGGCAACGGTATACCTCTGCCCCATCTCGATATATTTGCCTGTCGACAGATGATTCAAATGGTATCGGGCGCAGATTTCGTAGCCATATTCCAGCTGCTCGGGCTCGCTCATCCACGAACCCGCTTGGACAAAGCACATGACCTCATCAACCACCAGAAGGCCCTCTGCCACCTCGATAAGATGGCCTGGAGGTACCGGCGCTCCAAACACGTGGCACCTAAATCCAGCCGGCGTCGAGCGCTCAAAATCGAAGTTGACGAGCGTGTCGATATGATCGAGCTCTTCTCGTGGAATACCAAGCGAAACCAGATAGTCGGTAACGATCCCAACTGCCGTTGAAGCCCTCAGCCCCTTGGCATCGAGTCCCAATTTGGGCAGGCTCGCAGTCTGCTCCGCCTCGTTAGCAAGCGAGTCCTCATCGTATAGGCTGCTTGCTCGCGAGAGCGGCTCGGACGGGCGCGCCACGTTGTGGTACAGCCAGGCAGTCTTATGGGACAGGACGATCGGCAGGTCCATGAGCCCTCCAATGGAGTCGGATAACCAACCTTATTCCCCTGCCCACGGATCCGCACACCTTCGTGCGCAAGAAAGCGATTCCACCCGGTCGAGTGGTAGAAAAACCATCACAACATTCGATGCTTTTCCCGATTTTGGCAAAAAACGTCGAATGTTGTGATGGTTTGAGGCGAGGTGAGGAGCACGGAGGGGTCAAAGCATCGTGCTTGGAGCGTGACTTTTTTCGCCCCGTCGTCGTCACAAACCTTGACTCTACAATCGTTGTAGGGTTTTCACTACACTGGTACGTAAACAAACCCAGCCAGAAAGCCCCGCCCATGGAACACGACCTCACACGCGGCAATGTCCTTAAGACCATCGCGGTCTTTGCCCTGCCCTATATGCTCTCGTACTTTTTGCAGATGCTCTACGGCATGGCCGATCTGTACATGATGGGGCAGTTTAGCGGCGCCGCCGGCATCACCGCCGTGGGCAATGGCGCGCAGACGCTCTATATCATAACCGTGACGCTCGTGGGCCTGGCCATGGGCACGACGGTCATCGTCGGCCACGCCGTGGGCTCGCGCCGCTTCGACCGCGCCGAGACCGCCATCGGCAACACCATCACGCTCTTTATGGGTGTCTCGGTGGTGCTGGCCGCTGTCCTGCTCGCACTGTGTCCGCAGATTGTGGCACTCATTGGCACGCCGGCCGAGGCAGTCGAAGGCACCGCCGCCTACCTGCGTATCTGCTTTATCGGCATTCCCTTTATCGCCGCGTACAACATCCTCTCGGCCATCTTTCGCGGGCTGGGCGATTCGCGCTCGCCCATGTACGTGATTGGCGTGGCGTGCATCATCAACATCGCGCTCGATTTTCTGTTTATCGGCTACATGGGGCTCGGCCCCGTGGGCGCAGCGCTCGGCACGGTGACCGCGCAGACGGCAAGCGTTGCCCTTGCGCTCGTGTGGCTCAAGAGCCGTCGCACAAACATCCACGTTAAGCGCAGCGACCTGCGCCCCCAGCCCGAGGTACTCGGCAGCATTCTTAAAATCGGCGTGCCCGTGGCTGTGCAGGACGGCTGCATCCAGGTGGCGTTTATGTTTATCACCGTCATCGCCAACCACCGAGGGCTCGTCGACGCCGCCGCCGTGGGCCTGGTCGAGAAGATGATCAGCTTTTTGTTCATTGTGCCGAGTTCCATGGGTGCCACCGTCAGCGCACTCACGGCGCAAAACGCCGGCGCGGGCAAGGGCGACCGCGCGCGTCAGGTACTCAAGGACGCCATGACGATCTCGGTGGTGTACGGCTGCCTGATCACGGTGCTGATGTGGCTGGTGGCACCGGCGTTTATCGGCTTTTTTGCCAAGGACCCCGCGGTGGTCGCCGCCGGTACTGGCTATATGCACAGTTATATTTTCGACGCGATTTTTGCCGGCATCCACATTTGCTTTAGCGGCTTTTTCGCTGCATACGGCAAGAGCTACATCGGCTTTGCGCACAACGTGCTGGCTGTGGCACTCATTCGCGTGCCCGGTGCATGGCTGCTGTCGAACGCCTATTCCGACACGCTGTTCCCCATGGGCATCGCCTCGCCGTGCGGCTCGATTCTGTCGGCGGTCATTTGCGTGATTGCATTTACCGTACTCAACCGCCGCGGAACCTTTGACAAGCTGGTGGCGTAGCGGGGCGACGCAGGCCTAGCGCCTCTCCCCTGTTTTTACCGAAAGGAGCGGTCCTGTGACCGACATGCCAAGCGAACACACCGAGGGCCTGCTCCGCATTGGCGAGGTGGCGCGCCTGCTCAATTTGAGCGTGGGCACACTGCGTCATTACGAGCAGATGGGGCTGTTAGAGCCGGCATATGTCGATCCGGCGAGTGGGTACCGCTACTACGGATCGCGACAGCTCTCCACCCTCAACACCATCGGCAACCTGCGCGTTCTCGACCTGCCGCTGGCGCAAATTCGCGAGTTTGTTACTACGCGCGATATGGATTTGATGCAACGGCAACTGACCAAGCAACAGGAGTTAATTGAGCGCAAGCGGCGTGAGCTGGAGCGCATGTCGCGCAAGATTGACCAGCGGCTTGCCTTGCTTCATGGCGCTTTGAATGCTGATCTCGACACCATTAGCGAAATCGAGGAACCTGAACTTCGCTGCGCCGCGCTGCACGAGCGCGTCAATCCCACCGACGCCTATTCGCTGGGATGGCATATCCGCCAGCTTCAGCAGGGGCAGCACGAAACCTTTGCCTATCTTGGCAATCTGGGTGTGGGCATCGCGCCCGAACGCCTGGCCGCCGGTGACTTTGATGGCTACGACGAGGTCTTTCTGCTGCTCGATGACACCGATGAGTACCTGGGTGATGTTGAGACGCGACCTGCCGCGCGCTGCCTGACCATAAGCTTCCGCGGCACGCACGGGCAAGCAGCCCCACGCTACGAGCAGCTGCTCGGCTACATGCACGAACACAACCTGACGCCCGCCGGCCCCTCGCGCGAGATCGCCCTGATCGACGACATCATCAGCGATGATCCGGCAACCTACGTGACGCAGATCACGGTGCCCGTTGACCCAACAAAGTAAGAACCG
>DXMX01000008.1:18640-18938 GCA_019413955.1 Collinsella sp. | reverse complement strand
AAAGCGGTAAGCTCTCCGGGCGGTTCTCCTATCTGGTTATCAATGCCTTACGCCTCCGGCACCTGACCAGTAGCGAGAATCTGCTCGAGCGCGTCCTCGTCCAGCACGGGCACGCCCAGCTGCTCGGCTTTGGCGAGCTTGGAGCCCGCCTTGGGGCCGGCGATCAGATAGCTCGTCTTCTTTGAAACACTGCCCGAAACCTTGGCGCCGAGCACCTTGAGTGCCGCGCCCGCCTCGTCGCGGGTGCGGTTGACGAGCGTGCCGGTGAGCACGAAGGTCAGACCCGCGAGCGGCTGTG
>DXMX01000008.1:0-18630 GCA_019413955.1 Collinsella sp. | reverse complement strand
GCTGTGCGTCGGCGAGCTCGCCCGCCACGCCAGCGTCGGCTGCGGCCTGCGCGTGCGCGGCGCCCAAATCGACCTCGAGCGACAGACCCGCCTGACGCAGGCGCTCCAGCACGGCAAGGTTCTCGGGCACGGCCAGGAACTGCTTGACGCTCGCCGCAATCTTGGGACCGATGCCCTCGCACTCGGCGATGTCCTCTTCGCTCGCCAAGATGAGCTTGTCAATCGACAGGAATCGCTCGGCGATGACCTCGCCCACGCTCTTGCCCACGTGGCGGATGCCCAGGGCAAACAGCACGCGACCGAGCGGCTGGCTCTTGGACTTGTTGAGCTCGGCGATGATTTTCTCGGCCGTCTTGAGGCCCACCGGAATGGGGTCACCCTTCTTGACGCCCTTTTTGCTGTTGGAGCTGGCATAAGTGCGCCCCGTGTCCAGTCCGGCGATGTCGTCGACCGTGAGCTGGTAGAAGTCCGCGACATCGTGAATCAGGCCGGCGGCGATCATCTTGTCGACGATCTCGTCGCCCAGGCCGTCGACGTCCATGCAGCCGCGGCTCACCCAGTGGAGCAAGCGCTCCTTGAGCTGTGCGAGGCAGTCGATGGAGACGCAACGGTAAGCGACCTCACCATCCTCGTGGACCACGGGGCTGCCGCACACGGGGCAGGCCTCGGGCATCTGCCAGTCGACCGAATCGGCCGGGCGTTTGTCGAGCACCGGGCCCACGACCTCGGGGATTACGTCGCCCGCCTTGTGCACGATGATAGTGTCGCCCTCGCGCACGTTTTTGCGACGGATCTCGTCGATGTTGTGCAGCGTGGCGCGCGCGATAGTGGAGCCGGCAACCGTCACCGGGTCGAACTCGGCGACCGGCGTGAGCACACCGGTGCGGCCTACCTGGATGCGAATCTCGCGCAGTACGGTCTGCTTTTCCTCGGGCGGGAACTTAAAGGCAATGGCCCAGCGCGGTGCGCGAGCGGTAAAGCCCAGGTCGAGCTGCTGTTGGAAGCTGTCGACCTTTACGACCACGCCGTCGATGTCGTAGTCCAGGTCACCGCGATGCTCGAGGGCCTGGGCACAGAACTCGTGGACCTCGGCCGGCGTGGCGCAGCGTGCCACGTTGGGATTGACGCTAAAGCCGGCGCTGCGCAGCCAGTCCAGAAACTCGCGCTGGCTGTGGACGTGCAGCGGATCGGTATCGGCGATGGCGTAGATGAAGGTGGCCAAGTCGCGACGTGCCGTGACCTTGGGATCCTTCTGGCGCAATGATCCGGCGGCGGCGTTGCGCGGGTTGGCAAAGGGGTCGCGGCCCTCGGCATCGGCCTCTTCATTCAGACGAACAAAGCTGCCCTTGGGCATATAGACCTCGCCGCGTACCTCGATGGTACGCTCGCGGTCGGCACCCATGTGGGTGAGCGCCGCCTCGGACAGGTGCATGGGCACGTCCTTGATGGTGCGCACGTTAAGCGACACGTCCTCGCCCGTGGTGCCGTCGCCGCGTGTGGCGGCGCGCACAAAGGTGCCGTTTTGGTAGGTAAGCGCCACGCCCAGACCGTCGATCTTGAGCTCACAGGTATAGGTGGCGCTACCGGCGCCGAGCGCATCCTCGGTGCGCATGAGCCACGCGTCAAGTTCGTCCAGGTCCATGGCATCGTCCATGGAATACATGCGGGCCATGTGCGTGACCGGCGCAAACTGCTCGCTCACGTATCCGCCCACGCGCTGGGTATAGCTGTCGGGCGTCACCAGGTCAGGATAGGCCGCCTCAATCTCCTGCAGCTCAACGAGCATTTTGTCGAAGGCGGCGTCCGTGATCTCGGGTGCGTCGAGCATGTAGTAGCGGTACGCGTGGTAATCGAGCTCGTGGCGCAGCTCGGCCGCGCGCGCTGCCGCCTGGGCACGGGCGTCGGTCGGTGCGGCGGCATCCGCGCTCGCGGGCGTTTCGGTATCGATGTCCACACCGTCACCAAACAGGCTCGATTGCTCCATAGCGGTACTCCTTCGCTCGATTTCAAACGGATACTAGAGTACCACCGGTCACGATGGGGCCGAATAGCGGTCTCAAACCGCACCGAATCGGCAACCGTCAAACTGGAGCGACAGCGGGTTCGACATGCTAAATTATGCGACTCAGTTCATAGTAGTTAATATTTTATATTGTGTTTGCAATATATTTTGGTATTATCAACGTGAGGTGATTGAAATGAAGAATCAGTCCAAACGTTTCCTAACCATCCTCGTCCCCCTTGTCCTTATAGCAGCCGCTTTGCTCGGCTTTTTCTGGAAGGACATTCCCTTTTCGAAGGACCTTTCCTTGCGGGGCGAAGTCGTTGCTGTGTATCACCCTTCCGCCAGCGGGGCGAGCGAAGGTCGCTTCGTTATCGCAAGTGAGCAATTCCAATCCGCACCGCTGCACCTCAACTTCAAAATCAATTCAACCATCCCCATTAAGGATCAGGATGGCAAGAAGGCAGAAGTCGGAGCCATCAAAGAAGGCGTCTACGTTGACGTAACCTGCACCGTCAACACCAGCAGCGATCCCGATCCCACAAAGCTGCCCGCCCTCATAACGCCAACAGCCATCACGATTACGCAAAAGGAATAGCTCGATGTCAGAAAGGAGTTTAAAAAATAATCACCAGATAGTTAGGAGCCAATGATGAAAAAGGTTGCTTATTTACTCGCCGTCTGCCTTGTTGGGTTATCGTGCATGACCGCGCAGCCCGCCTTCGCAGCAGAAACCCATTCCTCTATCATTTCGCCAGTTGCCGAAAGTCGTTCAATCTACACCGCCGAAACCACCCTCGCCTATTCGAACGGCGTCAGGCTCCATGTTACTTACACCGTTAACGATACCTATGGAACGATAACAGGCATCAAATCCATAAAGAACTGGACCTCCAATTCTCGAGTAAGCAACATCAGCTGGACTTATAGATACGGACTCAGCAACGGAAGCGTCGTCGTAACTGTTACTTACTATTACAACGGCAGTTGGCATTCTGAAGCAAGAACCATCTATGCTTAGGATTTTTTGGCTGCGGCATTGCCGCAGCCTTTTTGGGGTTAATTATGGAAAGCTCAGATAAACGATGCCGTTTTAGCAGTGTGATGTTGCTCGCCACTTTGTCTGTCGCAGCAATCATGGCGGCCTTCTCAGCGTTCAGCGTTGCCAACGAGGCGCGGGAGGTGCTCTTTGCACCCACTCCCCTCTACATTAACGGTGAGTCCATTCCGAGCGCCGTCCTTACCGCGCTTGCCATCCGCGACGTTCTGGCCCTGGCGCTTTCAATCGCATGCCTGATTGTCTACGTGAACTTCTGCCTTGACGTCGTCAGCACTCAGTCGATATTCACGCGAAAACAATGCCGGCGTCTTCTGGTTGTTGGACTTCTGCTGCTCATTTCTTCAATTGTCTCGATTACCCTAGATAACCTGTGTGCCATCCAGCTCCCCAACGACGTCAGTATTACCGCAATTGGCATCTTTGGTTTTAACGCTTGGACACTGGTTCTCGCTTTGTTTGCGCTATCCCTTTCGGCTATCTTTGAGTACGGGCGACTCTTGCAGTCGGACGTTGACGCCATTATTTAGAAGGAGGGCAGCATGCCAATCGTCATGAGACTCGATCGCGTCATGGCGGATCGCAAAATGTCCTCTCAAGAACTTGCCGACATTATCGGCATCTCGCCCGTTAACGTTTCGCGCATTAAAACGGGGCGGCTCAAGGGCATCCGCTTTTCGACGTTGACCGCAATGTGCGAGGCGCTTCACTGCAAACCCGGCGACATCATCGACTGGATGTCGGACGAAGAGTACGTCGAGGCATTTGGAAGTCTTCCCAGCGACGAAGACTAACCAAAATGATCCGTTTCCCCGTCCCCAAAGGATCAATAGGAAAAGAGGGGCTGTCCCCCGCTGGCGGAACAGCCCCCTCTGGCATCGGTATGTACGATACAGCTCGTTAGAAACCCTGGCCGTTGCCCTGACCCTGGCCCTGCTGGCCCAGCAGCTCCTCCAGGTACTGGCGCAGCTGCTCATCGGTAATGCCGCCGTTGCCGGTGTCGGTCGCGCTGTCGTTCTGCTGCTGGTTCTGTAACTCCTCATCAGAGCCCAGCTCGACGGTGACCGTCTTCTCTTCCTTGCCGCGCATGAGCGTGATCTCGACCTTCTCGCCCACCTCGTGGCTGCGCAACGCGATGATCAGGCCATCGGCGCTCGTGATCTCGTCGTCGCCCAGCTTGGTGATGACATCGCCTTCCTGGATGCCAGCCTTGGCGGCGGGGCCATCCTCGACGACGCTCGCTACATACGCGCCGCTATCGGTGCTCAGCTTGTTGGTGCGGGCGTTGAGCGCGTTGACGCTCGAAAGCGTAGCGCCCATGTACGGATGCACCGGCGTCTTGCCGTCGATGATCTGGTCGGCAATGTTCTTGGCATAGTTGACCGGAATGGCAAAGCCCACGCCCGAGCTGGAGCCCGAGTAGCTCTCGATGAGCGAGTTGATACCCACAAGCTCGCCGTTATCGTTAACGAGCGCGCCGCCGGAGTTGCCCGGGTTGATGGCGGCATCGGTCTGGATCATGTTGGCATAGATGGTGTTACCGTTGGCAGAGCTCATGGCCGTAGAGCGATAGAGCGCCGAGACGATACCCGTGGAGACAGACTGCTCGTTGCCAAACGGCGAACCGATGGCCATGACCCACTCGCCCACGTTGAGCTTGGAGGAATCACCGATCTCAATCGGCGTGAGCTTGGAGGCGTCGGCGTCCTTGAGCTTGATAACGGCCAGGTCGCTCGAGGCGTCGTTGCCCACGAACTCGGCCTCATATGTGGTGCCGTCATCCATGGTCACCACGTACTGGTCATAGCCATCGACCACGTGGTTGTTGGTGAGGATGTGGCCCTCGGTATCGAGCACAACGCCCGAACCGACACTGCCCGAGCCGTCCGACTCGTCGGCAGACTGCGAAAGCGAGCCATTCTGGCCGCCGCTCGAAGTGGCGGTAATGGAAACCACGGAGGGCAACGCCTTGGCAGAAACGGCCTCGGCCAGCGTGGTGTCCTCGGAGTCGATCGAGATCTTTTGCGTCGACGAACCCGAAGCACCCGCCGTCACGGCATTCTTTCCGCCGCCAATGTTGAGCGTGCCGCTCATAATGAGCGCAATGACCAGCAGAGCGCCGCAGGCACAGCCGGCGAGTGCCGTAATAAAGATCGGCAGCTTTTTGGTCTTGGTCTTGACCACCGTGTGCTTGTTTACAACCTGCTGGCCACCCAGCGGCTTACCGGTCTGCGTGTCGTAGGCCTGCACGTAGGGAATGTTGTTGCCATCGGCAGGCGTCGACTCCACCTGCACGCGCGGCTGCTGCTGAGTCTCGCCGGCGTTGCCCGCATCCTGGGGACGCTGGGAATCGTTCTCGCTCATAGCTGCGATCCTTTCGTCAAATAACCAAAGGCCCGCCAAACATGTGGCGGGCCATCATTGTTCACGTTGAGTTGTACCCCAAGCTGGGCAGTCCCGAGCACTAGATGCCAAGATTTCAGCTTTGCTTAAGTAATGACATGCTTATAGGCCAATTCGTTTTATGCCGTCATGTCTATTCGATATAGCAGTCGATAGCAAAACTATATGTTGAATCGTTAATAAAGTCTGTAATCGTCGCGCCCATACCCGATCCGCACGTCCACTTATCCTTCTCCGCATCGTATGGCGTTGGCCCCCACCCCGTTTCATATGATGCTTCGCTTTCTGTGAAGTAGTTCATCACATATTTATCTTTCTGCATGAGCGCATACCAAGCGTTTGCATACATCACAAGCGGATCGGTTTGAATTATCGAATATTTTCCTGACCGAATTGCAATGCTTTGCCCATCTTCAGAATATTCAACAACAATCTCAATCTTTGCCAACACCGGCAGTGAATCATCTGACTCCCTATGAACCGTCACCAAATTCTTAGTTGCCGCTCTTGTCAGGGACGCTGCACCGTCATTATTCCTGTTTATGCTGCCAACAGCCATTTTTCTATTTCCGGCACCCAAGACATCTTTGCTTCGCGCCGAGGACACAATAACCCCAGCCTCATTCCGAACTATCATGTCGGTCACAAGCGTCAATCGTTTTTGCGCATTCGTAAGCTGCGCAGCGTTGGCCCCTCTCGCCCCAGCAAACATAACAGCTCCTGATGCCAAGACGAATAGCTGTCTTCTGTTGATCATTCCTCTCGCTCCTCACCGATTTAGTTAACTTTTTCCATATAGTAGGGATGCAAAGTTTCCTCTTCTAAATTGGCATCACTTGCAAAGAATAGAATCCATTTCTCTCCCGCCTTCAGCCCTGAAACAGTTCCGGTATTAAAGTAACTACGGATATCAATCTCTTTCCGCCCTCCACTTGACACGAGAGCCTCAAATTGTCCGTTATGAATATCCGACAGCGTCTGTACTTCAACTGAAATATGTTCGTCATCTTTTCCACCGACGACCGAGGGGCTCGGTTGATAGGCCGCGACAACCAATATCCCAAGAAATGCGCAAAGAAGCCCCAGCGTTTTACGTATGCGCTTTCTATCATCTTCGCCGTCACTCTCCACAATACGTCCCTTCATGCGATATATAAATCGTTGTGTCATATGGAAGAAAACGCAGCTGATTGAACCAACCATCCCAGACAACAAGCATATATTTCTTATCATTTGAATATGTATTATGCATAGCCACATATCCCGCAACAGCCATCGCATGAGCGTCATGGCTTGAACTGAGAGTCCCAGAAAAGATACTGAGATTTCCAGAATCTGCAGTTGCCCTGAAAGAATCCCAAGATGGATACCAAGCAAATGATGTCTCAAGCCTTTTCCCGCGCCTAGCACAGAACTCCTTAATAGCCGGGGCAGCATTTGGAGATGGAGTCTCTCCTTGGGTAAAGTAAAGGCCCGTAGCTTGATCGAATGACTTATTTGGTTTGCCGGATGTTCCCGATAACTGCCAAAGCTCATGATATAAGTCTGGCAATTTGAGCCGGTTTAGCGTTACATAGTGGCTGCTTACCGCAAACATCGCAGACACATCGCAAGCATAGGTCCCCGTTTCTTTAATAACCTCTGATTGTGTAGGCGTTATCATCCCTGAAATAGTTTTACTTGCGTCAATGACATATCCTTGTTTATACAGGTCTTTGGGCAATACGAAAACATCCTCGAACCTGCTTGGAGATCCGCTGCGGCTATTTCCCACAGAAAACACCGCTGTTGACCGGCATCCCTTCTCATCTAAAACAACGTTATTATCCAGATCTGCAATACCAAAAGACAGCTCGTCAAATTTCAAAGCAACGATGTCATCTTGGGATGCGAGAAGGGCTATTTCATCGCTTGTATTCTCAATGGGCATAGGGGCGTTCGGAGCCAAGCAGTATTCGCTGATCCACCAAGATCGCTCTGAATCAAATACGACGTAGCCATAGTTAACGTCATCCCGCTTCGCGCGAACGATATACCCGATTGATTCCCCATCGGAATTCACCATTTTTACTGGGCCACAAGCGGTCACCGGCTCATCCGATACGTCATCAAAGAAAGCTTGCGCTTGCTCCACAGCTATTTGCGGTGTGACACGAACCAAGTCGTCGTCTCCAAAAACCAACCTTGGAGACATCAGGGCGGCAAGCAATACTATGAATCCGACAATCACCTTTCTCGAATAACGCATTTCTTCCTCCATCCGTGCAGTAGGGAGATACGGTAACTAAATGATATTCGTGAGATAGTGCTATACGTTTGATATTGTTTTTACTGACACACTTTAAATCAGTGAAAGGTCTTCTTTTCGCCCTAAACGAGAAAAGGGTACTGGAGAAATCTCCGGTACCCTCACATTCCTCTATTTACTTGCTAGTCCTTAAACAGATAGCCCACGCCGCGGACGGTGGTGATGTGCGCCGCGATCTGCGGGCCCACCTTGGAGCGGATGCGTCGGATGTGCACGTCGACGGTGCGCGTGCCGCCGCAGTACTCAAAGCCCCACACGCGGTGCAGCAGCACCTCGCGGCTGTAGGCGCGGTTGGGGTGCGTCGCCAAAAAGCTCAGCAGCGAGTACTCCATCAGCGTCAGGTCGATGGGCTCGTTATCGAGCGTCACCTGGTAGGTAGCCAGGTTGATCTCGAGGTTGTCGATGTTGAGCACATCGTCGGCGGTGACGGTCTCCTCCTCACCCATCAGGCGCTGCGCGCGAGCCTTAAGCTCGTTGGGCGTCGCCGTGGGGCACACAAAGTCGGCATGCGCGTGATTCGGCAGGCGCAGGGTGCCGAGCGCCTCGTCGTCGACGATCACCAGCATGGGGACACCGCCGCGATCGTCAAGCCACTTGGCAATCTGATCGATGCGGTCGCTGCGGATGCCATCGGAATCGAGGATCAGCAGGTCAAAGTCATGCGCCGCAGTTGGCGAATCGGGAGTGGCCAGGCCCACCTCGACACCCAGGGTGGTCGTCAGGCTGCGGGCAAACTCGTGGAAGCGCGTCGTGCACGCCATGAACAGGGCACTCTTTTCGGACATATCGGCCTCCAAAGAAATGAGCTCAATCGTACTGGAACAAGCCAGCGCGATTAGGAGTTCGCCAGGTAGTGCTTGATCTCCCACTCGGTGATCGTAGACTCAAACTTATGCCACTCGTCGCGCTTCTTTTTGAGGAAGAAGCTGTGGATGTGCTCGCCGAGAGCATCCTTCATAAACTGCGAGTCCTCAAACACGTCGAGCGCCTCTTTGAGCGAGCGCGGCAGCGGCGCGTAGCCGGCCTCGACCATCTGACGGTCGGTGAGCTTGAGCGTCTCGGCCGTGGCCTCGGGCGGGAGCTCCAGCTTGCGTTCGATGCCGTCGAGTCCAGCCGCCAGCGTGACGGCGTTGACCAGGTACGGATTGGCCATGGGGTCGGGGCTGCGAAGCTCGATGCGCGTGGACAGCTGCTTGCCGGGCTTGTAGACCGGAATGCGGATCATGCTCGCGCGGTTGCGCAGGCCCCACGTGGCGTACTGCGGCACAGAGTCGCCGCCGGTGGTAATGCGCTTGTACGAGTTGACCGTAGGGTTGGTGATGGCGCTGATCTCGCGGGCATGCGCCAGGATGCCGGCCATGTAGTGTTTGGCGATGTCGGAAAGATGGTACTTCTCGTCGTCCGCGCCCCAAAAGACGTTGTTGCCGTCGTGGTCGAATAGCGACTGGCACAGGAACATAGCACTGCCGTCCTCGCCTGCCAACGGCTTGGGCATAAAGGATGCGTGGCAACCGCTCTCGTAGGCCTGCTGCTTAATGATGAGCTTTGCCGTGGTGATGGCGTCGGACATGCTCAGGGCCTCGGCATGGCGCAGACTCATGCCGTGCTGCGAGCGGCCGGCGGCGTGGAAGGTGTACTCCACGGGCACGGACATCTTCTCGAGCGTGAGGACCGTGTTGCGGCGCAGGTCGCGGGCGGCATCGCTCACCGAAAGATCGAAGTAGCCCACGTTGTCGAGCGGCTCGGGGGTGTGCTCGTCGGGGAAGTAGTAGTACTCAAGCTCGGCGCCCACGTTGAGCAGGTAGCCGGCCTTCTCGGCCTTATAGAACATGCGGCGCAGGGCATCGCGCGGATCGCCGGCGAAGGGCTTGCGGTCGGGGGTGTACACATCGCAGAACACGCGGGCAACGCCGTTATGGCTCGGACGCCACGGTAGGATCTGGAAGGTCGAAGCATCGGGGAACGCCAGCATGTCGGCTTCCTCGGGCGTGGCAAAGCCCTCGATGGCGGAGCCGTCAAAGCCAATACCCTCCTCAAAAGCGACCTCGAGATCCTCGGGGCTGATGGCAAAGTTCTTGAGGCGGCCGAGAATGTCGACAAACCACAGACGCACAAAGCGGATGTCACGCTGCTCTACAGAGCGGAGTACGTAATCGATGTTCTGCTGGTTCATGTCGCTCCCCTTTCTTTCGGGCGGGTTTCGACTGGTCTATATCGCAGATACTATCGCAGAAAAATGTTTCCGCAGGGTTAAAGCGTATCAAGCGCTCAAAAAACGTGTGCGAACAGGCGGGTGTGACAAACAGCTACCGCTCGGATTCGGAGACAATTTGCCTACAGGCTCGTTCCAGTGCAGGGAACTCCATTGTCACTGCATCCCAAACAACCGAGCGGTCAACATTGCCGTAATCATGCGCAAGATAATTTCTCATGCCGATAATTCCACGCCACTCAATTTCGGGATGAAGCCGCTGCGAGCGTTCCGACAACTTGCCTGCTTCTTCCGTCACCCTAAGCGCACACATCAAAAGGGAGTCCGCTAACGCCCTCGTCCGCACATCATTAGCATGCAGAAACTGGTCCTCGGTGATATCAAAAACCTTGATGCGCTCGTTCGTTTCAGAAATGGCCTCCAAGACCTCTTGAGCGCGGAGGGTGTCTGACTTACGCGCGATCATAAATGATCACTCCTTCGCGCTCGATTACCGCGGCAAGATCGTCATCAAGATAATCGCTCGAGACAAGGTCGACCTGCCTCCCGGTTTCCTTGCGCACTGCCTCGCCAAACGCCGACAACGCAAAAAGACCAAAGCCCTGCTCGCGATCGACTTCGAGGCGCAAGTCGATATCACTATCGGCACGCGCCTCGCCACGGGCATACGAACCAAATAGAATCACGGTTTTGATGGCGGGAATCGGGCTGGCCGCCCTGCGGACGGCGGACTCAATCTGAGCAATATCCAAAATGTCTGCGACGACGTTTTCGCTCGCAGAGTTTCTACCAAGTGAAGGAACAAACGGCAGCGAGCGCTCGCGCAGCATCTGTCTCATAAACATATTGACCGCAACAGACGAAGTCATGCCGAGTTCTTCGCATAGCTCGGCAAATGAATCTTTAATTGATGAGTCCACTCGCACACTCAGCACAGACGCAGCCATGGATACCTCCTGTATGACATTGTCTATATATTATCACACAGACTAGCGTGAGGTCGAAGCGCGGTGTTCGATGTGACCGGGAATCTCGATGCGCTTGGGAGCAAGCCTTGCGGCCTCGCCCACCGTGGTGGTAACGACGTTAATGCGCTCGGACAGACGCTCGACTACGCGCTCGGCGATGGCGACGGTGTCCTGCGCGGCCGTGGTCACACCGCCAAAGAGCACGTGGTTCCAGGGATAATCGTCAAACGTCGCGATCTTGAGACCCGCCGGCAGCGAGGGGCCCAGCTGCGCTAGCGCCTCGGTTAGGCGCAGAAAGACCAAGCCGTTGACGGCAATGAGGCCGAGCTTTTTACCTGCGCACTCGCGGATGGTCTCGTCCAAGCGACCGACACCCGCGGCGCCACCGTCTGCCAGGGTAACGACCTCGCCGGCCAGGCCGCGACGCGAGAGTTCGTCGGCAAAGGCCTCGGCGCGCTCGCGACGCACGGGGCTGTCGTCGCTCGCCTCGGTAAGCAGGCTCAGGCGCTCGCTGCCGGCGGCGACAAGAGCGTCTACCAAGCCGGCGACCAGCTCGCGGTTGTTAGAGGTCACCAGATCGATGCCGCCATCGGCAACATCGCGGTCGAGCAGCACGACGGGCAGGCGTCCCGCGGCCGCGGCGATCGCCTCGTCGTTACCGCCACAGGTGTTGACGACCAGGCCGTCCACGCCGGCATCGATAAGTCTGGTGAGCGACTCTGCTTCCTTGGCGGGGTCGTTGCCGCTAATGGCCGTCATGAGCGAGCAGCCGCGCGCGGCGGCGCTGGCGGAAAGCCCTTCGAGCATGGCGCTGGAGAACGGGTTAGCAATGTCGGCCAAGATCACGCCGATGAGGTTGGTACGCGAGCTGCGCAGATTGCGCGCGGCGGCACGTGGACGATAGCCGGTGCGCTCGATAACTGCCGCGATGCGAGCACGGGTTTCCTCGGTCATCTGCCCAGGGCGGTTGTTGAGATAGCGCGAGACCGTGGCCGGGCTCACGCCCGCCTCGGCAGCAATGTCCTTAATCCTCATCTGCGCCATAGCGCACCCCGTTTCCCAATTGTCGGCAGTCTGAGCCATTTTAGGCATTTTTTTAAAAATCTCGCTTGCAAAACGTTGTAGATGAGTATACTACAACTCGAAACGAAACCGATTTCGTAAACCGATTTCGGCAAGCGTTGGCACGGAGGTGCAAAGATGTACCCTACCGTCTTGGCACCTCCGTGCCAACGCCATATCAAAGGTGTACGCACGAGCAAGAAGGAGCTGCGCGACCATGGGTAAAACGGTTCTTACCTTCGGCGAGATCATGATGAGGCTCTCGCCCAAAGATCATCTGCGCATTGAGCAGGCGACCGAGTTTGATGTCCGCTACGGCGGCGCCGAAGCCAACACCGCGCTTTCCCTGGCCTACCAGGGTGACAAGGCAGCTTACGTCTCCGTTGTCCCGGCCAACCGTCTGGGCGAGTGCGCCCTGCGTTCGCTGAAGGTCTACGACGTCGATACCTCGCGCGTCGTGCGCCAGGGCGACCGTCTTGGCTCCTATGTGTTTGAGGTCGGCGCCTCGCAGCGCGGCAACGGCTGCGTCTACGACCGCAAGTACTCTGCCATCAACATGGCCAAGCGCGACGTCTTTGACTGGGATGAGATCCTCAAGGGTGTCGATGTCTTCTACTTCTCCGGCGTGACGCCCGCCGTCTCCGACGAGATGGCCGCCGCCTGCAAGGATGCCCTCACCGCCTGCCGCGCCAAAGGCATCGCCACCGTGTGCGACGTGAACTATCGCGGCAAGATGTGGTCGCCCGAGAAGTCGCAGGCCACCATGAAGGAACTCCTGCCGCTCGTTGACATCTGCATTGCCAACGACGAGGACGCTCCTGCCGGCCTCGGTATGACCTGCGTCTCCGGCTCCCTTGCCCACGGCATCGAGGAACGCGACACCTACGTCGAGATGGCCCGTCAGATCTGCGCCGAGTACGGTTGCAAGAAGGTCGCCTCGGTCGTCCGCAACATCTCCTGCGTCGAGCGCTCCATTTGGATGGGCATGCTCTTTGACGCCGAGAGCGGCGAGCACTGGTTCTCCCCCGCTCACGACGTGCACGTGCTCGAGGGCGTTGCCGCCGGCGACGCTTTCAACGCCGGCCTCGTCCATGCCCTCATCAACGACTTTGACCCGCAAGACGCCGTCAACTACGCGATTGCGGCCTCGATCCTCAAGCTCACCATCAAGGGCGATTCCAACCTGGTGACCGCAGACGAGATCGCAGCCGTGGCATCCGCCGCCGACGGTGGCACCCGCGTCGCCCGTTAATTCGTTCCCCATTCCGCGGACTGCAGCTTTCCATACCCATACCCCTGCAGCCCGCTCCCCGATTCCTCCGGCCAGGTAGAACCACTTAGTCCCATTCCGGTTTTGTCTGGCATTCCTTCACGACTGGCCTCGTAGCCGGTTCCGAAATTGCTTGTGACCCAAGCAGTGCCTCCGATAACCAATCCGGAACCGGCTCATGGCCAATCTTCTTTGGCAATCACGCGCCCGTGCGCGCCTCACATCGAAAGGAACACTATGTTCGATCAGTTCTACACCACGCTTGAATCCCTGGGCATCGTGCCGGTCGTCGTGCTCGATAAGGTCGAGGACGCCGCACCGCTCGCCCACGCCCTTATGTCTGCCGGCATGAAGTCCGCCGAGGTCACCTTCCGCACCGCCTGCGCCGCCGAGTGCATCGCCGCCATGGCTGAGGCCGAGCCCGAGATGTGCGTCGGCGCCGGCACCGTCCTGACTGTCGAGCAGGTTGAGCAGGCCCGCGCCGCCGGTGCCAAGTTCATCGTCTCCCCGGGTTACAACGAGGACGTCGTGAAGCACTGCATCGACATCGACTTGCCCGTCCTTCCCGGCACCGTGACCCCCTCCGAGGTTACCGCCGCCGAGAACCTGGGGCTCAAGGTCACCAAGTTCTTCCCCGCGGCTCAGTATGGTGGCCTGAACACCATCAAGGCCCTCGCCGCTCCGTTTGTCGGCCATCGCTTTATGCCCACCGGCGGCGTGAGCACTGCCAACGTCGAGGAGTACCTGAGCTCCTCCGCCATCATCGCCTGCGGTGGCACCTGGATGGTCAAGCCCGCCCTGTTCGCCGATGGCGACTTCTCCAAGGTCGAGCAGATTGCCCGCGAGGCCATGGACGTCGTCAAGAAGGTCCGCGGCTAGGTTTAGCTCTCTATCGTGAAAGGGGGCGTGCCCTAGACCTCGCCCCCTTTCTTTTAAAGCGGCTCGGAAGCGCGCCGTTTCCGTCACGAACAAGAACCAAAACCGTCTTGTATGCTGATAGAACGTGACGGAAGCGACACGCGCCCGAGCCGCTTTGCCTACTCGGCTGGCAGTCGCGCCCAGCTGAGCCACTTCGACAAAAGCCGAGCCACCAAAACAGCTGCGGCGCCGTCTGGAGGAATGGACCCTTGCTTCCGGTTTTTTCCTCCAAGCGGCGCCGCAGCCTTTTCATGCCCCGATTGCACCCCCGCACTTGCGGTGAAACACGGACTGCTTACGCCGCCAAAGCCGCAAAACAGCCCCTATTTAACCGCAACTAATGTAGGGAACGAGTTAGATGGCCGAGTCTTTAGGCAGCTCAAAATAGTCGGGATGCAAGGCGATAACCGGTCCCTGTTCCTCGGGCATCAGATGCAGGTGTGTCTCTGCCAGATAGCTCGCCGTGTCGGTATCGCCCCTCTTAATGGACTCGAGAATCCGGCGATGCTGACGACGAGTCGGCTCCCAATCCATATCCTGCGACACCATACGCAACCAGTTGTACCGCTCAAAATGCGTATTGACGCTCTTCATCCAATCCCACAACATGTGGCGGCCGGCAATCTCAAAGCACGTCTCGTGGAATAGGTTGTCCAGATCGAAAAAGCGACGCGTTTCGCTATGGTCGAGCGACTCGGACTCGGCAAGAATCTGCTCGAGCCGATGTTTTTGCTCAGGCGTGGCGGCAGAGCAACATTTAATGAGTACGCTTCTCTCGAGTTTCTCACGCAAGAAACAGGCGTTCTCGGCGCGCTCCATGCTGATTTTTGAGACATAGGTGCCGCTTTTGGGACGCGTTTCCACTAGCTCCTGCTCACGCAGGCGCACAAAGGACTCGCGAATGGGCGTGCGCCCGATTCCCGTCTCCTTTTCCAGACCAATCGCCGAAAGGCGCGTGCCGGGCCTGAGCTCGGCATAGATGATCTTAGAGCGCAGTGCGTTGTATGCCTGATCTTGCAGGCTCTGATAATGCTGGTGCTGTTCCATAAAGCCCTCGGATGAAGCCCACGGTTTGTCGAATATCACCACGTAATACTATCGCATCGACACGCCCCAGCTCCCAATCAGTCTTTTTGGGACGGGGCTCTTTTAGCTACCCTGGCCCGCAGATCGGCCCCCCTTGCCACAAAAGTGGCCCATCTACTACGTTAACACGGATAGCCTCGGCCATACCGAAAACCGTGAAAACAAAACCGCAGGTAGATAGCTTGTCGATTTTCGAAAAAACCGACTATGGTTGACCCCTGCGGCTTAAACGTAGTAGATAGGCCCTTTTCGTGGCGCAGCACTACTGCACCCCAAATTGGCACCCCGAGCCTGTTATAAGTTGCTGTGAAATACGGACGGTTGATAATCAAGGGTTGAAAATCAAGGCGCGCTATACGGCTTGCTATATCTCACTATACTTTGCTGTACGTCGCTGTACTTTGCTTTAACTTGACAATAATCGGCCCGTTACCATCCGGGATATAACGGACCCCAAGCCAACGCTGGCTTGGGGCCCGTCTTGTACCATGGCTCTTTTGGACTATGAGCGCTCGTATTTCGTGGCCCGCCCGGTTCCCTGCCTTACGATTGCATTCCGTTCAAGCAGAGATTCGAGTGCCGCCAACGTCCGCATGCGGCTCAGCCCCGTCTGTTTTTCAATCTCGCTTCGCGACATAATTCGCCCGCCCGACAAGGCCTTGAGAACCTGGACCTCTTCCTCGGACCCTTCAAAGGCATCGGTAACGGGCAATGTGACGGCCACCATGCCGCCGCGAACATCAAAAATTGGTTGATTGATCGAATCGCGATAGGCACGTCTAATGCGCGCGATTCCCGTACCAAATTTCTCGATGTAATCCAGCTTTAAGAAGGCCTCTGCAACGATGGGGTTTCTGAGCACGGATATCTGCCCATACAGGTATTGTTCCGTCGTCAACCCGGCGGGCAGCGATCCAGGGGAGGTCACAACGACACGATCATCGTACAGGGCAATTTGAACGTTCGCTCGAACGTCCCACGTCCGATGCACCAAAGCGTTTGCAACAGCTTCGCGGAATGCCTCAAGAGGAATTCGATCGGTTTGGACGCGCTCCATCCCTTCGATACGCTCATAACGGTAGTAGCGTGCAAACATAGCCACCGCCCTGTCCGCCTGCTCAATTGCGGATACATTTGTCGCCGCCTCGCGATCCAAGATCACATCCTCGGTATCGCCAAAACGGACGCAGTCGATGCCTGGAAAATCATTCTTATCCGCTAAAATCGCCGCGGCATTGGTATAGCCATCCTTGCCGAGCAAGCGGAGCGTACGCATGATATCCGGCGTTAGCTCGGAAATGCCGAGGTGTTCAACACACTTATGCTCGAGCGTATGAAAGCCCAAGTCCTGGCGAGCCGACGTGAGCGCGTCGAACGTCACGTTGCTGCCTTCGAGCGTCAGCCTGCCATACTCAAACCGGTCGACCTCCACCGTTGCCGAATCGTTTCGTCTGTAGGCCTTTCCCTTGCTTCGATAGGGTTTGTCCTGTCCCTCATAAACCGTAAGGATTACGGTCCCGTGTTTCTCATCGGACTCGAGCGTGTAACGGGGAGCGGGATCCAAGCTGTCATTAATCATGTTCTCAATGCGGAGACACTCTGCGACCGGATCTGCAAGGCCGACAGCCACGCCCTCGTCATCAACGCCAAACTCAATCTTGCCCGTCCCGTAGTTTGCATAGGCGCTCACCGTTTTAAGAAACGTCGGCGTAACGCTTTCCTTGTATTCGACTGTAGGGCTCTCTCTAACAACCATATGCACAACCCCCTCGTTTCGTACCATTCATAACCGTATTATAAGACGAAAACCGTTTGCGTACTGATTTATATAAGACGCAAACTGTTTTCGTCTTGATTTGCGTACGGAATTAAGACGCATAATTTCGCTTTCGTATGGCTCAATACCGGACGCAGACTGTTTTCGTCTGTCAATACGTCTGAAATCCAAACGAAAAGAGCCCCGAGCTCGTATGAACTCGGGGCTCTTTGTGCCGCACATCTATGAGAGGAAAAATTCGATGCGTACGGGCGCTACCCCATGAAGCCGCCCTGGGATGGCGGCAACCTCGCCGTTACCCGTCTGATGGGTGTGCTCAAGGCATCCGTTCCCCTCTTTATCGACGTAACGGGCAAAAAAGTTCGTCGAGGAGACCATCCGCACGCACCACGGTGTGGCCGACGCCATTGAGACGCGCAACCCCACCGCCGCTCACGATGCGATGTATCTGCACCTGGTCTACAACCGCAATATGATTGCGGAAGGCACACAAACAAAAGGCATTTAAGGCTCGACAATAATCTTTCTTTGATAAAACGCAGGCAGCGAGCGCTTGCGTTTTATCAAATGGTGCAATGGGGTCAGGTTTACATGCATCAACTTAGCGCAAAGTAACCTGGCCCCCATGCGCCAAGGGGTTGACTAGAGTTCGCAGGCGATCTTGTAGCCATCGCCGATAGCGTCGCGGATGTTGCCGCACTTCTGGGCATCGCCCAGCACGTGGGTGACAACGCCGGCAGCGGCAAGGTCATCGGCCAGCTTGGTGTTGGGACGGTAACCCATGGCAAGCACCAGCGTATCGGCGTCGGCGATGGTATGGACTTCGCCGTCCTTTTCGTAACTGATGGTGTCCTCGGTAATCTCGGTCACCTTGGCCTCGGTCAGCACGTGAACGCCCTTGGAAAGCATACGCGTGATGAGCACCGCGCGACCGGCACCGCCCTCGTTGGCGGCAAGCGTCTTGGTCATCTCGATGACGGTGACATCGCGGTTGGCCGGCGACAGGTCGTTGACCAGCGGGGCCAGGTAGTCGGCCGTCTCGCAACCGACGGTTCCGCCGCCGACGATGACAATCTTCTTGCCCGGGAAAGCCTTGCCGCCCAGCAGGTCATCGGCCGTCATAACTTGCTTAAAGCCCTGCATAAAGGCTGGAGCAATGGGCTCGGCGCCATAAGCCAGGACAACCTCGTAGCCCGCGTAGTCGCGCTGAATGTCCTCGGCCGAAAGCTCGGTACCAAAGACGCACGCGACGCCGGCCTCGGCCAGGCGACGATACTGATACTTGATCACGCGGGTGAGCTCCTGCTTTGCCGGCGGAACGGCCGCGATGCGCATCTCGCCGCCCGGCTCGTTCTGCTTATCCACGAGCACCACGTTGTGGCCGCGCTTGGCGGCAATATAGGCCGCCTCCATGCCCGCGGGACCGGCACCCACAACGAGCACGTTCTTGGCCTCGGCGGCAGGCTCGTAACCGGCCTCGTCGCGCTCCACGTCCGGGTTGACGGTGCAGGAGATGCGCTTGCCAAACATGATGCCGTTCAGGCAGCGCAGGCAACCGATGCAGGGG
>DXMX01000079.1:5235-7449 GCA_019413955.1 Collinsella sp. | reverse complement strand
CCCGCGACCCCAACCTTGGCAAGGTTGTGCTCTACCAACTGAGCCATGTCCGCTTGCGGGTTATTAATTTACGCGAGTTATCCAAAAGACGCAAGTACTTTTTTCAAAAAAGTTGCCGGCCGCGTGTTCTTGGTGGCTAAACGCGCTAAAGCGATTGGCTAGGCACGCGATTCCAGTGCTCCGCTAAATAGCTTCACCATCTGCACGCGCGTGCCGGTGCCGTCTGTGCGACGAGCAACCTCCACGTTATCGACAAGCATACGCATAAGCTTGATACCACGGCCGCGTTCCTCAGATGCGACCGGTTCGCTCGCTCCATCGATAGAATAGCCGGCACCCCGATCAAGCACCTCAACCACGACGCGATCGCCATAGGCCTGAACCGTCAGGACGCACCCGATACCGCCCGCATGGTCATAGGCATTACCCAGCGCCTCCCCCGACGCCAACGCGACATCGTAGCGCTCGTCGCGGCGCAACGGAAGCGATTCAAGGAGTTCGGCGATGCGATGTCGATAGTATGGAAGATTCTCGATACCCTGTCGGACCTCGACGCTCTTGCTCCATCGTGGCAACTCTCCCACCGGAATAGCGGGAATCGACTCACGCGCCGGACCCGCAACATGAAGGATGTCGACAAGTCGGGCAATCTCCAAAAAGCGAATGACCTCATCGGAGGCGTTAACGAGCGAAAGCAGGCCCTCTCGCCTCATGAGCTCTCTGGCACGTGTAAGCAAAAACGCCAAACCCGTCGAGTCGATAAAGCCCACGGCCTGGCAATTGATGACAACGCGACGCACGCCCCGGTCGATCAGATTATCCAACCGTCGGCGCAGCACGGACACCGAGGCGATGTCGACATCACCCGGTGGCGTCAAAACCGCTATGTCATTCCACTCATTCATACGACCATGGTTCCCCAAAAGAGCTCGCTCGATGCATACATATCTGCAGCTGCGCAGATTTTGCCCGTCAAGTATCGCGGTCTACGATCGACCCCGTAAAAACTCAAGGGAAACCAGCGCAATGTCATCGTCCAGCGCCGACTCGGTAAAGCGGTCAAGCTCTCCCAAGACCTTACCGCAGATTCCCGATACACCCTCACCCGAGACAGAGAGCAAAAGGTCACGAAGGCGCTGCTCGCCAAAGAAAGCACCCGAGCGATCACGTGCTTCGATTGCTCCGTCGGTATACATGAATAGCATGTCACCAGGAGCGAACGTAAACACGCCTGTCTCGTACACCATGCTCTCAAAGGCACCGATCACGCCCGATTGGCACCCAAGGAGCTCCACTTCTCCCCCTCGGGTTTCTCCGCCGCCAAGCGGCGTCGACGACGGTCTAATGACCATAGTGGGAGGATGTCCCGCAGAGCAGTAGGTAGCGCGACCCGCTTTAAGATCAATCTTGGCGATAAACGCCGTCACGAACGTCTCGACCCTCGAAAAGCCCATGAGCATGCTATTGAGCGAGCGGGCCATACGGGCGGGCCCAGCACCCTCCCAGGCATAGGCCGTCAGCGCCGTCTTGACGAGCGCTGACATCGACGCCGCCTCGATTCCTTTGCCGGATACATCGCCCAAAATCATAACGGCGCAATCGTCGGGAAGACGGACAAGAGTATAGAAGTCGCCGCCAACCAACGCCGAATTCGTTGCCGAAAGGTATACCGAATCGGTCGCGATACCCGGAACGTCACCAAGCGAATTTCTCATGCCAATCTGGAGGGTCTGAGCGATATGGCGCTCCTCGCGCTTTTGAGATTCGCCCTCGTAGATCAGTTCAAAGTCATGCGCCAAGTGCACCAAGTAGTCATATTCAAGGTCATCAATCGGCTCTTGACTACCGTCACGAAGCAGAAGCGCGCGCGTCGTCGGGCCTTTCGCAACAGAAGCAGGAACGATCGCGTCGTTGCTGTGTTTGCCATCACCCTCAGAGCGCGGGCGCCCCGCCTCGATGCCGGTGTCGACGTAGAGACCCTGGCAAGGCAGACCATGCGCCCTAAGCCAGCCTCCCATAGGCATCGATTCGTCAACGCGAGTTATACGGACGTGTTTAAGATCCTCGGCACTCGTGCCGCCCAAAACAGACGCCTCAAAGCCATCAGAGCCAACCCCCAAACGTGCCGCTGGCGCCGTCGTGGAAAAGAAAAGTTTCTCGGGATCGTCCGGCAAAGCAACGCGACTGCCGCCTTCAAAATCTATGACATAGGAG
>DXMX01000079.1:0-5225 GCA_019413955.1 Collinsella sp. | reverse complement strand
ACATAGGAGCCCAGACTGGCGTCATACTCAACAGGGCAAAAATGACAGTTGAGCATATTGCAAATCTCGGACGATATAGCCTGGGTAGCCGCGGCGGAATCGTCTAGAAAGGTAAACAACTCATCACGTAAGACATTGAGCGAGCGGCCAAGCTCGGCCGTGCGACGAGAGCGAAGGCTCGATGCCATGCCGACCAGCTGGATAGACAGGTAATCGCAAATGACCTCGAGTACATTAACGTCATAGGCGAGCGGTGCCTGAGGGCGCTTCCAACCAACTTCCAGCACGCCAAGGATCTGCGTACCGTAAAAAACGGGAAGACAGATCTCGCTGCGGTACGGAGGCATATCCTGCACGCGCAACAGGTGCTTAGAACGATTGTCCAGGTCCATGAACATACCGGAGGCAGCCCTATCACCCTCAAGGTCCTGTTGAATCGACAAGCGACAGGCACGCGACTCGCGAAGAACATACGTCGGAATGCCAGCGCCATACGGCAAAAACTCGGGCAGGTAGCTGTCGTGCAGCTCCTTGGAGACACCGCGAAGCTTAAAACCGCCGCTCTCAGAAAAATAGATAGCGGCACCCGAAGCATCGAGCGTTCCTACAAGCTGGTTCAAAACGATATCTAACAAACTGGGCAGCTCATCGGAGCCCACCGTGCTCATAATGACCGACAATGTACCCGAGAGACGCTTATTCGCCACTCTAAGCTCCGAAAGCGCACGCTTGAGCTGACGGTCGTGCGAATACTGTTCTTCGATGCTATGGAGTGCCACCAGAACGCGCGGCGCACGGCGGCCAAAGATTCGAGGCGGCGTAACCGAGCCGGCACAAACCAGGACGGGAATAAACGATCCGTCACTTAACTTGAGCATCAACTCGCTCTTTGTTCCATTGGTCTCAAAAGGAAGCCGATGCTCTGTCGCGCGTTCAAAAGCCGACGAGTACAAGAGGTCTTTAACGTCCCCGTTGATCACATCGGAACGCTCCTCGCACATCAAGTCGAGCAAGCGATTATTTACATGCAAAATGGTTCCGTCGAGCTCGCAGATAATGACAGCATCGCTCGTGATCTCGACCAATTGGGCAACGTCCGCCCACTCATTGCGCTCAAGCGTTTCCATCGTGAACCTCACCGTCTATCGGTAACAAAAAAGCCTCCGAAGAGGCTTCTCAAATGCGATGGTGTCGGAGGCGGGACTTGAACCCGCATGACCAAAAAGCGGTCACTAGCACCTCAAGCTAGCGCGTCTGCCAATTCCGCCACTCCGACATGCTATGTTGTTGATTCGCGGTTCGCTTTGTTGAACCCGCGCGTTCAACGAGGAAGATAATAACCTATGTTTCGAGAACTGCGCAAGCACTTTTTTGAAAAAAGTTTACGAATTTGTAAATGCGCTGGTAGATCTATATGTTCGGCCCCGAATCGGTGTTGCCTCCCGGCGCGTCCTCGGGCATGAGCGATATTTTGCTTCGCACTTCGTGCTGCAAAATATCGCTCCCCCTGCGGAATGCGCCGGGAGGCAACACCGATTCGGGGCCTGCAAATACATACTTCAGGCACAGTTCTCAAACATGTTCTGGGAGCTGATATAAATTTAGTGGCTCGGCTTTGCCTAGCCCTTATATAAGGAGGCCGGAGCTAAAGCTCCGGCCTCACTATCTTTCCCATTAGATTAAGTGAGCGATCAAGGAATCGCACCCCTCTGCAGTGGTAACACAGGGCCCGTGCTGGACTTAGTTTTCAGAACATTCCGCAGACCAGGAAACCCCCTTATCCGCGGCTCCGAAGGAGCAGGATAAGGGGGTTTCCATGGTCGAGGACGTTCTGAAAACTAAGTCCAGCACGGGCCCGGACGATAACAACCGGCTACAGGTCGATGTGCGATTCCTTGATCGGGAACGGCTCCGCGAAGTGGCACGCGCAGCAGTGACCCGGTGCAACTTCCTTAAACTCGGGGAGCTTCTCGGAGCAGATACCCTGCGCGATCGGGCAACGCGTGTGGAAACGGCAGCCGGTCGGCGGATCCAGCGGCGACGGCGGATCGCCAGCGAGGATGATGCGCTTGCGGGTCTTCTGGATATCAGGATCGGGAACCGGCACGGCAGACAGCAGCGACTGCGTGTACGGATGGTGAGGCTCGCTATAGAGCGTCTTCCAGTCCGAAACCTCGACCATCTTACCCAGATACATAACGGCAACGCGATCGGAGATGTGCTGTACGACGGACAGGTCGTGTGCGATAAACAGATACGCGGTACCGAACTTGTCCTGCAGTTCCTTGAGCAGGTTCAGAACCTGGGCCTGAATGGACACATCCAGAGCGGATACCGGCTCGTCACAGATAATCAGCTTGGGCTTCAGCGCAAAAGCGCGGGCAATACCGACACGCTGACGCTGGCCGCCCGAGAACTCATGCGGATAGCGGTTGATGTGCTCGGGGTTCAGTCCAACGACGTCGAGAAGCTCACGGACGCGCTCAATGCGCTCCTCCTTGGTACCCACACCATGAATGGTCATGGGCTCGGAGACAATCTCACCGATGGTCATACGAGGGTTGAGCGAAGCATAAGGATCCTGGAAGATAAACTGCATCTCACGACGCATGTCCTTGATCTCATGCTTGCTCATCTCGGCAACATCTTTGCCCTGGAAGAACACCTTGCCGGCGGTCGGCTTGGTCAGACGCATGATAGTGCGGCCCGTGGTGGATTTACCGCAACCAGACTCGCCAACCAGACCAAAGGTCTCGCCAGGATAAATCTCAAAAGAGATGTCGTTTACAGCAGAGACGACGCGCTTGGAAAAACGCTTGGCGAACATGCCGGACTCTGCGGGAAACTCCTTGGAGAGGTGCTCGACCTTCAGCAGTGGAGTGCGCTCGTTATTGTCTGCCATTTACGCCTCGCCTCCCTTCTTGGAATCCTTGCGCGTACGGGACGTCTCAGGAGCGTTCTTGAGGAACTCGGGGTCACCGGAATAGTGGCACGCAGAATAGTGACCGGACTCGGTGACAACGCGCTCAGGGCGCTGCTTGCGGCACTTGTCCGTCGCGTAGGGGCAACGAGGAGAGAAGACGCAGCCCTCAGGCAGGTTCATGAGCGAAGGCGGGTTGCCGTGAATCGGCGTCAGCGGCTTCTTCTCTTCGATTGCCTGCTCCGGGATGGAGCGGATAAGACCCCAGGTGTAGGGGTGGCGGCTCTCGTAGAAGATTTCCTCAGCAGTACCGAACTCAACGGGGCGGCCGGCGTACATAACCATGATCTTATCGGCCATATCGGCGACAACACCCAGGTCATGGGTAATCATGATGATGGCGTTGCCGTTCTTCTCCTGCATCTCCTGCATGAGCTCGATAATCTGAGCCTGGATGGTAACGTCCAGGGCAGTCGTGGGCTCGTCGGCAATCAGAATATCGGGATCGCAGGCAAGGGCCATGGCAATCATGACTCGCTGACGCATACCGCCAGAGAACTGGTGCGGATACTCATTGACGCGCTTCTCGGGCTCGGGGATACCCACGAGGTCCAAAAGCTCGGTGGCACGCTTGAGCGCCTCCTGCTTGGAGTAGCCACGGTGCAGACGAAGACCCTCGCCCACCTGCCTGCCGATCTTATAGACCGGGTTCAAGGAGGTCATAGGATCCTGGAAGATCATCGCGATATCGTTGCCACGAATGTGCTGCATCTCTTCCTCGGTCATTTCGAGGATGGAGCGGCCGCGATAGCGAACGTCACCGCCCTCGATCTTTCCCGGAGGCATCGAGATGAGGCCCATGATGGTCATGGCGGTCACGGACTTACCGGAGCCGGACTCACCGACGACGCCCAGGGTTTCGCCGCGATCGAGCGTGTAGGAGACACCGTCGACAGCGCGAACAACGCCATCCTCGGTGTGGAAATACATCTTAAGGTCATCGACCTCGAGCAGATGCTGGCCCTCAGGAACCGGCTGATCCTTCAGGTCCACATAGTTCTTGTTCTTCTTCATCCTTATGCGTCCTTCATCTTGACGTCGAGGGCGTCGCGCAGACCGTCACCCAGCAGGGTGAAGGCGAGCACCGTCGAGAGAATTGCCAGACCGGGCATGATCATCATCCAGGGAGCGGTCAGAAGATACTGCTGACCGTCCTGAATCATGGAGCCCCACGAAGGCGTAGGCGGAATAACGCCCATGCCGAGGAAGGACAGAGCGGACTCGGTCAGAATGGCGCCACCAATGTTCATGGTCGCGTAGACCACGATGGAGGCGACGGAGTTCGGGAAGATGTGACGCACGACGATACGAGCATCAGATGCACCCATCGCGCGCGCTGCATCAACATAGTCGTTTTCCTTGACCGTCAAGATTGCAGAGCGGAAGACGCGCGCAATCGAAGGCCAGCCAAGAATGCCGATGGCGATAAAGACGTTCTGAAGACCACGGCCGATAACGGCGATCATGGCGACAACGAACAGCACGTACGGGAACGCCAGGAAGATGTCCGCACAGCGCATGATGATCGTATCCCAAATGCCGCCGTAGAAACCGGCCAGGGCGCCCATGACCAGGCCGATCAATGTGGAGATGGCGGTGGCCATGATACCGACAGAAAGCGAAACGCGTGCACCGTAGATAACGCGGACGAGAATGTCGCGACCGAGGGCATCGGTGCCAAACGGGTGCTCGGCACACGGAGCCAGTAGCGATGTCTCGGCCATGGTGGTCGAATCGGAAGCCGTCGGCGAACCGAGCCAGGGCTTAGCCCACAGATCTGCGGTCAGGGCAACCACAACGACGATGATGATCCAGCAGACACCGATAACGGCGAGCTTGTTCTTACGAAGACGCTTAAAAGCGTCGCCCCACAGCGTGCGGGACTTGGCGGGAGCAGATGCGACCTTGGTGGCGGTAGCCTGCTCCTGAGACTGAGAATCAGTTTCCTGCATGAGACGTACCTCCCTTAGGCCTTATCCGACGGACCGCCAAGGCGGATGCGCGGGTCGAGGAATGCATAGCTAATGTCGACGAGCAGGTTGATCACCATGACGACGACAACGATGAGCGTAACGCCGCCCATAACGATGGGCCAGTCACGCATGCTAATGGCGCGATAGACCTCATAGCCGATACCGGGCCAGTTGAAGACCGTCTCGGTCAGGATGGCGCCCGAAAGCATGCCGCCAAAGTCGACACCAATATAGGTAACGACGGGGATGAGTGCATTCTTAAGCGCATGCTT
>DXMX01000078.1 GCA_019413955.1 Collinsella sp. | reverse complement strand
CGACAAGATGGACCAGTCCGAGGTGCGCATCAACACGATCCACTCCGCCGTTGGTGCCATCAACGAGACCGACGTGGTCCTGGCCGACGCCTCCAACGCCATCATCATCGGCTTTGGCGTTCGTCCCGACGGCAAGGCCCGCTCCGCCGCCGAGCGCGAGGGCGTCGAGATCCGTTGCTACGACGTCATCTACAAGTGCCTCGAGGACCTCGACGCTGCCCGTATCGGCATGCTCAAGCCCACCGAGGTTGAGGTCTCCACGGGTACCGCGACCGTCCTGGACACCTTCAAGGTGCCCAAAGTCGGCATCGCCGCCGGTGTCCGCGTCGAAGAGGGTGAAATCGCCGCGACCGATTCCGTACGCCTGGTGCGCGACGGCATCGTGGTCTTCAACGGTAAAATCGCTTCGATGCGTCACTACAAGGACGAGGCCAAGAGTCTCAAGAGCGGCTCCGAGGGCGGTATTGGCCTGGAGAACTTCCAGGACATCAAGCCTGGCGACACCATTGAGGGCTACCGCATCGACCAGGTTGCCCGTACCGAGTAGGGGGTAGCGCTATGAAGCAAACGCAGGCAACCCGCCGTCTGGGCGAACAGCTTCGCGAGAAGCTCGGTTATATCCTGCTCTTTGAGGTTTCCGATCCGCGTCTCGACCTGGTCACCTTGACCGCGGTCGAGGTCGCGGTGGACCGTTCGTTCGCGCGCGTGTACGTGTCGTGCGACGCGAGCCGCTACGACGAGGTCATGGAGGCGCTCGCCAGCGCCAAGGGTCGCATCCGTAGCCTGTTGGCCCGCTCGCTCGATTGGCGCGTCACGCCCGAGCTCGATTTTCGCATCGATCGCTCGACCGATGAGGCCGAGCGCATCACGCGCGCGCTGGAAAACGTTCCCGCCACGCTTGCGATCGAAAAGGACGAGGACGGCTATCCCATAGCGGATGCCGCCCAGGAGGCAGCTTTAGATGAGTAATTCCGCCGACCTCGCATCGTGCGAGTCTGCAGATATTCAGCGACGCATCCTCGAGCTCATCGAGGATGCGTCCTCCATTGCGATTTCGGGACATACGTCTCCCGATGGCGACGCCCTGGGCTCCGTGCTGGGTCTGGGCTTATCGCTTATGAAGTTTTTCCCCAACAAGGACATTGCCCTGCTGCTGGCAGACGATGACCCGGTTCCGCGCATCTACCGCTTTATGGAGGGTGCCGACCGTCTGGTGCCGGCATCTGCGTATACCGACAATCCGGACCTGTTCATCTCGGTGGACGTGCCGGTCGTCGAGCGTCTGAACAACTCAGCCGAGGTGCTCCGCCGCTCGTCGCATGTGGTGTGCTTCGATCACCATCCGGCGCGCGAGGAATTTGCCGAGCTGAGCCTGAGGTGCGTCGGCGCCGCAGCCTGCGCCATGATCATCGACCGCTTTTTGGACAATTGCGGCATTGTCGCACGTGATGGCGTTGCGACCTGCCTGCTGTGTGGCTTGGTTACCGATACCGGCCGTTTTCAGTATCAAAACGCCGATGCTGCTGCGTTCCATGCCGCCTCGCGCCTGGTCGCGCACGGTGCCGATCCGGCGCGTGTTGCGCTCGAGGTCTACCAGAGCATGCGCGTGGAGTTCTTGCATCTCAAGTCCATCGTTATGGGCCGCATCAAAACAGTGGCGCACGGTCGCGTGGCATATAGTTATGCGTACCAGAGCGACCTCGAGGCCTGCGGCGTCACTTCGGATGAGTGCGACGGCCTGGTCGATGTGGTGCGTTCGGTTATGGGCGTGGAGGTCTGCCTGTTTCTGAAGGGCATTGAGGGCGATACCAAGGTACGCGGCAACCTGCGCTCCAAGGGTGACCTTGATGTGTCCGAGATCGCTGCCAACTTTGGCGGTGGCGGGCATCATGCCGCCGCCGGCTTTTCCAACAACGGAACGATTCGCGAGACGCTCGCCGTGGCACTTCCCATGCTGGCCGAGCTGGTGGGGGAGGATCCCGCTTCGGTGACCGTCGAGCTCTAACATTTTGGATGGTACATGGCTCGTCGTACGCCTTCTCAATTGAATATGCTGCTCGCCGTCGATAAGCCGGTGGGCTGCACGTCCCACGACGTGGTTTCGCAATGCCGACGCGCCCTCCATGAGCGGCGCGTCGGTCATGCCGGAACGCTCGACCCCATGGCATCGGGCGTCATGGTGGTGGGCGTGGGTCAGGCCACACGTCTGCTGGGCATGCTTACGCTTGATACCAAAAGCTACGTTGCCGATATCTCGTTTGGCGTCGAGACCAATACCGATGATGCGGAGGGCGAGGCGGTCCGCACGGTGGCTGTTGCCGACGAGCTCCGCGATCCTGCCTATGCGCGTGAGCGCTTGGTCGCCATGCTGGGTCCGCAGATGCAGGTGCCGCCAGCGTTTTCTGCTATCTCGGTCAATGGCGTTCGCGCCTACAAGTCTGCTCGCGAGGGCAATGCGGTGGACCTACCTCCGCGCCCCGTCGAGGTCTATGCCGCCGACCTGATCGCCGTGGGCGGCGAAGGTGATACGTGTGTGTGGACCGTGGCGTTCTCGGTGAGCAAGGGCACCTATATCCGTGCGCTCGCTCGCGACCTGGGCCGCGCTTGCGATAGCGCCGCGCATATTTCCGCGCTGCGCCGCACGGCCTCCGGTGTTGTTTCCATTGGCGCCTGTCATGCGGTCGAGGAGCTTTCTCCCGAGTCCGCGGCTGGCTTTGCCCTGGATCCCATTGCGGCCCTGGGCGCCACACGTGTTGACTTGCCGGGCATTCTTGCCGACGACCTGCTCTGCGGCCGACGCATTCCCGTTGAGCGTGCGCTTGCCGATTTCGATTCCTCGAAGGCGCCGTTTGCGTTGGTGCTCGATGGGGGACTCAAGGCGCTCGCCCGCATTGAGGGCGGCCGCTTTGTCATGGAGCACGTGTTTCCGCAGGCAATCGGCGGTGTTCGATGATGTTGTCCGCTCGCGAGCTCGCGCGTGTCTTTTTCGCGGGCGAGTCGGACGAGGCTCGCATCGTTGCTGCCGATACGTTTGATGAGTGTGAGCACTTGGGTGCCGCATCGATTGCCATTGGCGTGTTCGACGGCGTTCACCGTGGACACCAGGAACTCATCGAAGCGCTTGTCCGTGATGCCCGTGCCCATGGCTGTAAGGCGGTCGTGGTTACCTTCGATCCCGACCCGGACGTTGTGGTGAGCCCTTCGCCCGCTCAAAAATTGATGACGACGGCCGACCGTCTGCATGCCTTGGCTCAGACTGGGGTCGATACAGTGGTGGCCGTTCCCTTTACGCCTGAGGTTGCGGCACTCGACCATGTCGGTTTTCTCGCACTGCTGTCACGCGTAGTCGACATTCGCTCGATTCGCGTTGGCAGTGACTTTAGGCTGGGTCGTGGCGGTGCTTCTGGTGTTGCCGAGATGCGCTCCTGGGGTTCCGAGCGCGGCGTTGACGTGTATGGTCACGACCTGCTTTGCGAGGGCGGTGAGGCCATTTGCGCCACGCGCATTCGTCATGAGCTGGGACAGGGCCATGTGGAGCTTGCTGCTGAGTTACTCGGCCGACCGTATATGGTGCGTGGCGGTGTTATTCGCGGCCGTCACGAGGGTTCTGGCATGGGCTTTCCCACGGCAAACCTACAAGTTCCCGGTGGTATTCAGGTGCCTGCTGATGGCGTGTATGAGGGTCTGGTGCTGGTCGATGACACCGTGTGGCCCGCTGCCGTAAACGTCGGACTGCCGCCGACGTATGCCGACGATGCAGCATCTGCGCATCTCGAGGCTAATTTAATTGGTTATGCGGGCGACCTGTACGGCGCTTCCGTTTCGCTGGCGTTTACGCGCTGGCTGCGTCCGTCGCGCGTGTTCGATTCGCTGGATGAGTTGATTGCGACCGTCGAGGGTAATATCGAGGACATTCGTCACAACTTGGGTGAGCAGGGGGTGAGCATCCGTGATTAGCGATGAGGAAAAAGACCAGGTACGCGCCGCGTCCGACCTAGTCGCCATCGTGCAGGAAACGGTTGAGCTCAAGCCTCGCGGCCATGAGTTTTGGGGCTGCTGCCCCTTTCATGGCGAAAAGACGCCGTCCTTCCACATTATTCCCGCCACGCAGGTGTGGCATTGCTTTGGCTGCGGCGAGGGTGGCGACGTCTTCACCTATATCATGAAGCGCGAGAACCTGAGCTTTCCCGAGTCAATCCGTTATTTGGCCGATCGTGCGGGTATTGAGCTGCATGACACCGGAGATCGCCGCGAGCGCGGTACCAAGCGTGCCCGCATCTACGATCTGTGCGCCGAGACCGCCCAGTTCTACCACACCATGCTTATGCGCGGTAAGGACGGCCGTCCGCGCGAGTACTTTGCCAGCCGCGGTATGGGTGGCGACGTCTGCCGCCGCTACTGCCTGGGCTTTGCACCGGGCCGTAACGCGCTGGTGTCGCACCTGTCCCAGGCGGGTTTTACCCCGCAGGAGATGATCGACGCCAACGTTGCCGTGAGCCGCGGGCGCGGGCAGCTTGCCGACCGCTTCTACGACCGCGTAATGTTCCCCATCTTTGACGAGCAGGGTCACAACATTGCCTTTGGCGGTCGCATCATGGGTGACGGCCAACCCAAGTATCTCAACACCGCCGAGACGAGTGTGTTCCATAAAAAGCGAAACCTCTACGGTTTTAATTGGGCCAAGGAGTTTATCGTCGCGCAGGATACCGCCATCGTGGTGGAGGGCTATACCGATTGCATCGCCTGCTGGGAGGCGGGGATTAAAAACGTTGTCGCCACGCTGGGCACCGCGCTCACGGAGCATCACGTCAAGACGCTCACTCGCTTTGCCAAGCGCATCGTGTACATGTTCGATGGTGACGCCGCCGGCCAAAAGGCCGCTCGCCGTGCGATTCAGTTTATCGAGCAGGATTCTATGGACCTGCGCTGCGTGGTGCTGCCCGACGGCAACGATCCCATGGAGTTCATCACGGCGCACGGCGGAGAGGAACTGCAGAAACGCATTGACGCCGCCGAGCCCCTCATGGACTTTGTGTACCGTTCGCTGCAGGAGTCGAGCGACATCACCACGCCGGGCGGTCGCGCCAAGGCGCTGGAGGACGCTCTCACGCTCATCTATCCGCTGCGCGATAGCTATATGATTGACACGTACTTTATCCAGATTGCCGATCTGTTGGGTTTGGATCTGGAGACGGTGCGAGCGAGTTCGGGTCGCGTGTTTCACGATGTCGCCAAGCGCGAAGATGCGGAGCGCCGTCGCGAGCAAAACTATAAACGCCAGCGGGCACAGGCTGAGCGGTCCGGTAGCGCGGGCGGTCGGGCGTCTGGTTCGCAGGGGACATCTCGTGGTGCTTGGGCTTCGGGCGCGACTCCGGCCGTAGCGGCGCCGGTCGAGGAAGAACCGTACGACTGCGTCCCGCTCGATGCCTATGGCGCTGCACCAGTGGAGGTCGTTGACGACTTGCCGCCAATCGATGTGCCCGATGGTGTGGGCGCTGTGCCTGTGGCTGATGGTTTGGGCGCACCGGCTGCGGCGGCGCCGATGGTTCTTACCGATCTGGAGCGCAAGTCCTTGGCAGGGGAGCGCGAGCTGCTGACCATGCTCACGAGCTATCCCGACCTGTTCCGCACGTATGCCGACCGCATCTGCTCCATCGAGTGGGTTGACCCACGTCACGAGTCCATCGCGTGGGCCGTTCTGGCAACGCCGCCGGGAACCGATCCCGCAGCCTGCATGGATGCGGCGCGCTCGGTGTGTCCCGATGCGGCAACGCTTGTGAGTGCCGGGCGCATCTCGGCGACGAGCAAGCACCCCACCGAGACGAACATCGTGTTCATGCTCGATACGCTCGAGCTCTACACCATCAAGCGCCGCATGCGTGCTGCACAGGCCAGACTGCGCCAGGACCGTTCACTCGATGGTGAGGCCCGTCGCGCGCTGACCGTTCAGGCCGCGCAAGATTCGCAGCGTCAACGCGAACTGCAAAAGTCGATCGGCGGCGTGGCGGACCCGTTCCGTTTGATCGGCCTGGAGGCTGCAGGCACCGAATAAGCCTAAATGTTGTGGTCAACCAGCGTATTCTCGCCTATATCCAGCCCTCTTTATGGGTATAGACGTCAATGTGTGTGCTAAAGTATTGAGTCCTGTGGACTATGAAGGGAGAATCTGTGCCAAAAAAGACTGAGAGCACGGGTACTGGGCTGGAATCCTACGTTGCAAAGCTCATGGGCAACGGCTCAAACAGGACTTCGGTAACCGAGGACGAGATTCAGGTCGCCCTGAAGGATATCGATGTTTCTGACGAGCAGCTCACAGCGGTGTATTCCGCGCTGCGCAACAGCGGCATCCAGATTATCTCCGCGAGCGGTAACGACGACGCCCCCATGGACGTCGACGATGACGATAACGATACCGATACCGACGATTTCGACGACGACGAGCACGATTCCGGCTCGCTCGACGATCATGAGCTCAAGATGGCCCGCCAGGCCGACGCCGAGATGGGTTCTTCCAAGAGCAAGAAGAAGCGCACCGTGCGCACGTCCCGTTCGCGTTCGCGCGTGCGCGGCATCGACGCCTCCACGGTGATGCTGACCGGCGACCCGGTCCGTATGTACCTCAAGGAGATCGGCAAGGTCGACCTGCTGACCGCCTCCGAAGAGGTCGATCTGGCCATGAAGATCGAGGCCGGTCTTGAGGCCACCGAGAAGCTCGAGGCTGCCGATGCTGGTGAGCTCGAACTCACGCGTGCCGAGATGCGTCGTCTTACGCGTATTGAGAACGTGGGCCTCGAAGCCAAGCAGGCGCTCATCAGCGCAAACCTGCGTCTGGTCGTCTCCATCGCCAAGCGCTATGTCGGTCGCGGCATGCTTTTCCTGGACCTGATCCAGGAGGGCAACCTCGGTCTGATTCGCGCCGTCGAGAAGTTCGACTACCAGAAGGGCTTTAAGTTCTCCACCTATGCCACGTGGTGGATCCGTCAGGCCATCACGCGCGCAATCGCCGACCAGGCCCGTACCATCCGTATTCCCGTGCACATGGTCGAGACCATCAACAAGCTCGTCCGCGTGCAGCGCCAGCTTCTCCAGGACCTGGGTCGCGACCCGACCCCCGAGGAGATCGGTGCCGAGATGGACATGAGTGCCGACCGCGTCCGCGAGATCCAGAAGATCTCGCAGGAGCCCGTGTCGCTCGAGACCCCCATCGGCGAGGAAGAGGATTCTCAGCTGGGCGACTTCATCGAGGACTCCCAGGCCATCGTTCCGCCCGATGCGGCCAGCTTCTCCATGCTGCAGGAGCAGCTCACCCAGGTGCTCGATTCGCTTGCCGATCGTGAGCGCAAGGTTATCGAGCTGCGCTTTGGCCTTGTCGACGGACATCCCCGTACGCTCGAGGAAGTCGGCCGCGAGTTTGGCGTCACGCGCGAGCGCATCCGCCAGATCGAGTCCAAGACCTTGGCGAAGCTCCGCCACCCGAGCCGCAGCAGCAAGCTCAAGGACTATATCGAAAGCTAAGTCAGCAAGAGGCGCCTTCAAGCACATCCGCTTGGGGGCGCCTTCATGTAGTCGTTGGGGACGTCCCCAATGACTAGGTCGGAAAAAATCTCAAAAAAGTTCTTGCCCTAAGCTGATTCGTCCGTATAATAAACTTCGTTGCTTGAGAGCACGCACCTATTCCTCGGTAGCTCAATGGTAGAGCACGCGGCTGTTAACCGCGCTGTTGTAGGT
>DXMX01000077.1:2571-7836 GCA_019413955.1 Collinsella sp. | reverse complement strand
CTCATAGCCCTGGCGCGTCAGCCAAAGCTCGAGCATCAGGCCGCTCTCGACCGCCTCTTGCTTGTAGTAATTGGGAACCAGAAAGACCTTCATAGCGTTGCAGCTTTCTCGCTCAAAACCGATACCTGGGATTGCAGCACGTCTTGCGAGCGGTCGCCAGATTCAAATCTCGTGCCGTACAGGAAAAACTCAACGTTGCCCTTGGCACCATGAATGGGCGACACGCACACATCGACCGGGAACAGCCCCTTGGCAGCAAAGAGCTCAACCGCCGCCACGAGCGTATCGCGGCGCACGGCGGGATCGGTCACAATGCCGCCCTCGCCCACCAGCGCCGCCGGAGCCTCAAACTGCGGCTTTACGAGCGTGCAGAATGCACCCGTAGGCGCAAGGCACGCCAGTACCGCATCGATAATGTTCGCGATGCTGGTAAACGAGACATCACACACAGCCAGGTCGATGGCGCCGGCATAGCCAAGCTCAGGCAGCTGCGTCACGTTTGTGCGCTCATGCAGCGTCACGCGATCGTCCTGACGCAACGACCAATCGAACTGGGCGCGACCCACGTCCACAGAGACAACAGTCGCAGCTCCGCGCTTGAGCAGGCAATCGGTAAAACCGCCGGTAGAGCAGCCCACATCCAAACAGGCAAGGCCCGTCGGATTGATGCCAAACGCATCAAGCGCGCCTTCGAGCTTAAGACCGCCGCGGCCAACATAGGGAATACGCCCCTTCACGTGCAGCGGCAGCCCCGGCATCACCTTAAGACCCGGCGAAGTCAAGCGCTCGCCGCCACTCGAGACCAAGCCGGCCATAAGAGTGCGAAGGGCATCCGCGCGATCGGCGCAGATGCCCTGTGAAATCAGTTCGTCATCAAGACGCACGCGTTTCATGAATGCCATCAACCATTCGTATCCAGAGATGCGGCCTAGCTATCCTGGGATTCGTTTGCCGCATCCTCATCGTATTCCTGTTCGAGCTTATCGGCCTCACGCGGCGTCAACTCAAACTTGTCGACCATATCGACCGCGCGGGAGCCCAGCTCAATCGCCTCGTCAAACAGATCGAGCGAACGCTCCAAGGAGGTATCCTTGGAGCGAACGGTAGCGATGATCTGGTCCAGGCGATCCGAGATCTCATCGAAGTTGCGGACGGAACCCTCTGGCATGGCTACTCCTCGACGGAGTCGGCCTCGACGGCCTCAGCAGCGTCCGCATCCTCGGCAAGTACACCGGCGGCAGCCTGAGCGGCAGCGACCTTGGCGGCCGCCTCGGCAGCCTGCGCCTCCTCGCGAGCGCGATCTTCGGCCAGCAGCTCCTGGTACAGATCCTCACCCGGCAGCTCCTCGCTACGAGCGATCTTGCCCAGCACGCCGTTGACAAACGACGCGGACTGATCGGTGCCATAGGCCTTGGCAAGCTCGACGGCCTCGTTGATCACGATGGCGTCCGAGACCTCCTCGTCGGTGAGGAAGCGCATCTCGTAGACGGCGATACGCAGCAGGTTGCGGTCGGCGCCGGGCATGCGCATAAGATCCCAGTTCTTGGCGACGGCGCGCAGGGCACAGTCGATGCGATCGATATGCTCGTAGGCACCACGGCAAAGCTCGAGCGCATAGGGGTCGAGGGGGCCCTTCGAGATCAGGAAATCGCCCTCGAGGACGCGCTCGAGCGGGCTGTCCGTGGCCTCGGCCTGAAACAGCAGCTGCAGCGCCTGACTGCGGGCAAGCGTGCGCCCGCGATAAACCTTAAGGCTCAAAGGTTACTCCTTGGGGAAAACGAGGCCGTCAATGCAAACGTCGACGCGCTCGACCTCGACGCCCACCTGAGCATCGATGGCGGCGACCACGGCGGCGCGAACGGCCTCGGCGAGTTTCTTGAACGGATAGCCAAAGAACACCACGACACGCACGGTGAGTGCGAGCTTGTCGCCAACGACCTCGGCCTCGACCGCCGGCTCGGAAGCCGGGGCCTTGGACGAGAGCATCATGGAGACAAGATTAGTGGCAAGGTCCTTGACGCCAACGGAGGCGATGCCCTCGACATCGGACACGGCGCGCGAGACGATGGCGGTCAGAACATCGGGCGAAATGCCGATGCCGTCAATCTTGATTTCCTGGGGCATGAGTCCTCCTAGAGAAGTTGGTTGCTAGACGCGGGAGACGAACTTGCCGTCGCGGGTGTCAACCTTGATGACCTCGCCCTCGTTGAGGTACATGGGGACCTGGATGACAGCGCCGGTGTCGATCGTGGCCGGCTTGGTGGAACCCTGGACGGTGTCGCCCTTAAAGCCCGGGTCGGTTTGGACAATGGTGGTCTCGATGAACATCGGCGGGGTCACGCCCATGAGCTCATCGTCGGCGAAGAGCAGCTGGCAGATGTCGTTCTCGCGCAGCCACTTGGAGTTCTCGCCCACCATGTCCTCGGGAACGGGAACCTGCTCATAGGACTCGTTGTCCATGAAGATGTAGTCGGTGCCATCGTTGTAGAGGTACTGGAACTCACGGGTGGTGAGCATGACGCTCTCGAACTTGGTGCCGGCGTTGCAGGTGTTCTCGACGACGCGGCCGCTCTTGATGTCGCGGGTCTTGTAGCGCACAAACGCGCCGCCCTTGCCCGGCTTGACATGCTGGAACTCGACGATGGTGTAGACCTTGTCCTTGATGCGGAGACCGAGGCCGTTCTTGAAGTCGGCGGTAGAAATGGTAGGCATAGCGACCTTTCTTGTTATGGGCAGAACGCACAAGCGTCCAAATTACATACGATAGAAATTATACACTTGCAGGCGGCGCCTGCGGCGAGCGCATAAAAAGAGAACGCGGGGCGTCCGAATCGATCCGGACGCCCCGCCCCAAACTATCTACCGAAGTAGACTAGCAGTCGATAATGTGCAGGTCGTGCGGGGTCTTGGTGAAGGGCTCGTAGCCGTTCTCGGTGACCACGCCGTAGTCCTCCAGGCGCACGCCGCCCACGCCGGGCAGGTAGACGCCGGGCTCCATGGTGACAACCGAGCCGATCTCGATGGTGTTCTTACTGCGGTTGAAGTTGGGCAGCTCGTGGATGTCGATACCAACGCCGTGGCCCAGACCATGGTTGTAGTAATCGCCATAGCCGGCATCGCCGATGATCTTCTTAGAGAGCTTGAAGATGTCGTTGCCCTCGACGCCCGGATGGATGGCGGCGACGCACTCCTCGTGTGTACGGCGCACGAGCGCGTACAGGTCGAGCTGCTCCTGCGTGGGCTCGCCCATCACGACGGTGCGTGTCATGTCGGAGCGGTAATCGCAGTAGCCCGCGCCGTAATCCATAAGAACGAAATCGCCCTTCTCGATCACGCGGTCGCTCGGCACGGCATGCGGGTTGGCGGTGTTGGGACCGCTCGCCACGATGGAGCCGAAGGCCAGGCTGTCGGCGCCGTTGGCGAACATAAAGTTCTCGAGCTCGTTGCGAACCTGCTTCTCGGTCATACCAGGCTTAATAAAGCCGAGCATATGCTGGAAGGCGGCATCGGTGATCGACTGCGCATGGCGCATGAGCTCGATCTCCTCGGCATCCTTGATGGCGCGCATCTTGCGGATGTCGTCGTGCATCAGCGTTAGCATGCAGGCGACGGAACGGTCCTCCAGGCCGCGCTGAATACCCTGGTAGAAGTTAATCTGCATATCGTCTTCGACAGCGCAGACACGGCACTTGTTGGCTGCGATCTTGCCGGCGACCCAGCCGGGAATGGTACCCTCGTCCATGTCGTAGACCCAAGGGCTGCCGGCGGGCGTGTTCTCCTCAAAGCTGTTGAGGTAGCGCGAGTCGGTGTGGAACAGGCACTGGTCGACCGTAATAAACGCAGCGTGCGGGAACTCGAAGGTGTAGTCGAAGACGCCCTTCACGCCCGTAAGCCAACGAAGGTTGGCCTCGTCGCGCACCACGATGGCGTCGTAGCCACGCTCGGCCATCAGGGCACGGACACGCTCGATACGACCGGCAGGACCGGCAGCAAACTCAGACATGCAGATTCCTTTCTTGTTGTCTCTATATAGACGGGACGGGTCTCAACCGAATGACGAAATCGCATGCGATCCGCAACCGATTGAAAACCCGCCCCTCAACATGATACGAAAGACAATGGATGTCAATAAATCTTAGAGAAGTTCTTTGCGTGAAGCCAAGTAGGCGTGAGTATGGCGCTCAAGAACCTCGTCCTCAACGCTCGTTAGACGAATGGCGCCAAGTGCCGCGGGCAGCGGCAACATGCTGCGGTTCGAGCGAGCGAACTGCTGCTTGCGGAACTCCTCGATATATGCGGCAGGCTCCAGATCGAAGGCAAGTTCCTCGATACCAAAGTCCTCCAGGCAGTCATCGACCTCAAAGACGTAATCGATATCGAAGTCGCAGGCATCATGTGCTAGGCGCGCCTCAAAGCGCATGCCCTCGGATAACAGCTGATAGGCAGGAACCTGCGAAGCAGCATCGCCCAAGCAAGCGCGCAGAGTACGCTCCCCCGTCTTGCCAAAATCGAGCGCATGGCGGGCGCTCGGGTTCGTGGCCATCAGTACGTCCTTGCGGGCAGTCTGAGACCATTGAACTGCATTGACGAGCGCGACCTCCTCGCCCGCGAGAATCTCGGGAACGGTCTCAGTAAACTGATTCCAACGGGTCTTGCTGCTCGAAAGCATGGTACCAACAAGTACCACATAGCCGAGCTTGAGGTACTCGGGGTCCGCCTCGCGAACAAGGTCGAGGTCACACACGACCAAGCCCGGCTCAGGACGGAACGCGATAGCGGGAAGCGCATTCGACGACGAGGCGACGAGCGGCTTCATGGTCGTCGCGACCGTGAGCATGGCGTCGAACGTCGTCGGCAGCAACGCGCACTCGGTGCGGCCGCACCACTGATTGGCACACCAGCTAACAACCGAGCAGGTTGCGGCATCGCCAACGGCGACAACCAGATCGTCACAGGTAATGCCATTGGCAGTCAGGGCGCCAAAGATAGCATCGGCATCAGCAAGCGTGGCACCAGCAGGCGAAACCTCGAGGGGAAGCTGTGACATGACAAAACCGGCGTCGACCAGCGCATGCTCGACGACCTCACCAAAACGCTCGGATGTGGCGTCGTTCCAAACGACCATCGCGCGCTTAGGCTTGCCCACAGTCGAGGCAAACATGCGCGACAACTCATCGAACGCGCCCAATCCGACACGGACATCGACGCTGCGGTTTTGGAAATTGATCAGTTGACGACGAATCATAGCAGCCCACGCTCCAAAAG
>DXMX01000077.1:0-2561 GCA_019413955.1 Collinsella sp. | reverse complement strand
GCACAAAGGTAGGAAACGTCCTCGAAGGACTTGTTGCGAATATCAAGGGTAAGGTCGGCGGCCTGGCGATACAGCGGACGGCGATGCTCAAACAGGCGCGCAGCATGCTCGGGCGAACGGAAATCGGGGCGCGTGTCGGACCGACGAATCTGTCGAATCGAATCCTCGAAGTCGCCCTCGAGGTACACGCACGTACCCATTTCGTGCATCAGTTCAATATTCACCGGCGTTTCGACGATACCGCCCCCGCACGAAACCAACAGGCTGCGCTCGCTTTGGAGCGAACGGAGCGCCGAGGTCTCGAGCTCGCGAAAACGATCCTCGCCCTCGGTCTCAAAAATCTCGGTTACCGACTTGCCGCAACGGCGCACGACCAGACGGTCGGTATCGATAAAACGCCGCTTGAACATGGTGCCCACGTTGCGCGCAAGCGTCGACTTGCCCGCGCCCAAAAAGCCGATAAAGAAGATATGGTCGCAGCCGTGTTTGATGTGCTGGGACATGACGAGACCTATTCCTCGCAGGGAAGGTCGCGCAGGGCCCGGCGCTCAAAGATACGGAAGATCTGCGTATACCACAGGTCCTGCGTCGCCTGCGGCTTTACCAGGATGGTATCGACGCCGGCGAAGTTGCCGCTCCACACGTCCGTGTAGAGCTGATCACCGATCAGCACCGCCTCGCCGGCTGTGGCGCCGAGGCGCTTAAGGCCCGCCTTGAGGGCAAACGGCGCCGGCTTCATGGCGTGGCTGATGGCCTCGAGTCCCAGCTCGCGCGCAGAGCTCATGACCTGGTCGCGATGCCAGTTGTTGGACACCATGCACAGCTTAAAGCCTTTGGCGCGGGCGGCGTCGAGCCAAGCGGAAACCGCGGCGGGAACCTGCTCGGTGTCTCGCGGCACCAAGGTGTTATCGCGATCGAGCAGAATGGCGCGCTTGCCGTCGGCCCACAGGGTATTAAGGTCGATGCGATCGACCGAGGCAACGTAACGTTTGGGGCTAAAAATCCTCATACTAATTCCAAGACTGTTGATGCTCTTCGTAGGTTTGCGAGAAGTACTCCTCGTCCTGCGTAATGTAGAAATACAGGTCATCAGAGTCGGTCGGCTCAAGGGTGGCCTTGAGCGCCTCGAGCGACGGAGAGCAGATGGGCGTGGGCGGCAGGCCCTCATGCTTATAGGTGTTATACGGACTATCGCTCTGCAGGTCGTCGGCGGTAACCTCGCCACCGGTGACATACATCATAGTCGCATCGCTATTGAGATAGCGCAGGCCATCGAGCTTGCCGGCAAGGCGGTTGTAGAAAACCGAGGCCACATGCGCACGTTGATCGGCGTTGAGGCCCTCGCGCTCAACGATAGAGGCCAAGTTGACGATGTCGTAGTCGGACATCTCCACACCGTAGCGTTCCTTGATCTTGGCTTCGCAGCTCGCAAAGTCAAGCGACTTGTACTCGGTTTTAAACTGATCGAGCATGGCGCGAATCACGTCATCGGCCGTCGGCGAATCGCCCAGCGAATAGGTCTTGGGGAACAAGAAACCCTCGAGCGAATCGTTGGCGACGCCCTTAAGGAAGCTATAGTCGTCAACGTAGTTGGAGGCCTTGGCCTGGTTGAGGAAGTCTTCCTTAGAGATGCTGTCGTAGGCCTGGGCCACACGGTCGGCGACTTGATCGACCGTTAAGCCCTCAGGGATAGTCAGCGCATTGGAGCCCGCGTTGGGGCCTTCCATGAGCTGCTGAACAACCTTGGTCGCATCCATGAGTGTGGTGAACGAATAATCACCAGGCTTGAGCGACATATCGGCGTTGAGCTTTTTCACCGCCGCATAGCAATCCTTGGGATTTTCGACGATATGGTTCTCGGAGAGAATCGAAGCGATGCTGTCACCCGAGGCACCATCGGGAATCGTGATTGTAACCTGCTGGCCTGCAACGACTTTCGCACCCTCACCGCCAAAGAAGCCCTTGACGGCTGGCACGACAAAGAAAGCGATCGCAGCAAGCGCGAGCACCGACACCACAACGCCGATGATCATCGGAACCGGAGAACTCTTCTTTTGAGCACCGCGACGAGCATGCGTGTTGTAGCTCGAGCGGGTCGCCGGAGCAACGCCATGCGAACCGCGAGCGTGATGCGAATGCGATTGAGGGGCCTGAGTTCGCTGGGTAGGTGCCTGCTGCTTAAAGCGGGTACCGCCTGCAGGCTGGGCCGTACGAGCAGTGGGCTGCTGAGCCGCGTGAGAAGCCGAATGCTGAACCGAACGAGCAGAAGGCTGCTGACCCGTCCGTTGAACAGGTTGGGCCGAATGAGAGAAGGACTGCGCCGGGCGCGCGGCAGGCTGAGCCGAACGCTGCGTCGGCTGCGCCGGACGCTGGCCAGGCTGGGCAGGACGCGACGCCGGCTGCCGTGTACGATTTTGTTGGCGCGGATCGGAAGCGCTAGGCATGCGAAACCTCCTCGTTTTTACGATCGAGCCACGTCTGCAAAAACAGGCTGGCAGCAATCATGTCGATCTTGCCCCTCATCTGCTTTTCGTTGAGGCCCTGCTCGCGCAGGATACGCT
>DXMX01000076.1 GCA_019413955.1 Collinsella sp. | reverse complement strand
GTGTATGCATCGAGCGGCACGGGTTCCGGCGCGGGCGGCACGGGCGCGGCAGTGTTCTTTTCCCAGGGCAGGGGCTGGGTCATGGGCGACTCCTCATCTGACGGACGGCGCGCCTGCGGGCAGCGCCATAGTTTGAGCCGTACCAGTATACCGAGCCGCGCGGACACCGACGCAAATCACACCACGACTCCGTGCGCCACCATCGGACCCACCCCATCGCCCAAAAAAGAGGGCAGCATAGACCTTTTGGTCATGCCACCCTCTTTGAATGACAAGCTGTCGCTCTGGCCGCCGCGCAGCGTCGACTAAGTTAGAGGCCGAGCATGGGCTCCAGAACGAAGAAGTATGCGAGCACTACGATGCCCAGGATGATGCGGTAAACACCGAAGCACTTAAAGTCGTGACGGCGGACGAAGCCCATGAGCCACTTGATGGCGATGAGCGAAACCACAAAGGCAACAACGCAGCCCACGCCCAAGATGGCGATCTCGTTGGTGCCGAACGTGCCGCCCTTGATGAAGTACTTGACCAGCTTGAGCGCACTCGCGCCAAACATGACAGGGATGGCCAGGAAGAACGTGAACTTAGACGCCACCGAGCGCGTGCAGCCCAAAAGCAGGCCGCCGATGATGGTAGAACCGGAGCGAGACGTACCAGGCACCAGCGAAAGCACCTGGAAGCAGCCGATACCCAGCGCAGTCTTCCAGCTGAGGTCCTCGAGCGTGGCGATGGAACCAAAGTCCAGATTCTCGTCATCGTCCTCATCCTCAGCGGTAGCCGTGGCGGACGCCGCAAAGTGCGCACCGGCGGGACGTCCACCCGACACCACAGCACGCGAACCAAACGAACCGGCAACGGCCATTTCCTCGCGCTTGCTCGCGCGCCAGTTCTCTATCACGATAAACAGCACGCCGTACACAATGAGCGCCAGCGCCACGACGGGAGCGTTGTAGAAATGCTCCTCCATCCAGTCGTTGAGCGGCAGGCCGATCGCCGCCGCAGGAATGCAACCGAGCACAATCTTGCCCCACAGCACCCAGGTGTCGCGACGGCCCTCCTTGCCCTTGCTGGGCGAGAACGGGTTGAGCTCGTGGAAAAACAGCACGCAGACGGCCAGAATGGCGCCGAGCTGAATCACGACCAGGAACATATTCCAGAACGTCTCGCTCACGTTCATCTTGACGAACTCGTCCACCAAGATCATGTGACCCGTCGACGAAACGGGCAGCCATTCGGTGATGCCCTCGACCAGGCCCATGAAGGCAGATTTTAGAAGCTCGATAATATCCAAAGGGACCCCCTCGTTAGACACCCGCCGGTAGATGTTCTGCGGACGATGCGGGCGATGTCCCATTATCAACCGTTGGCGGTGCGACCGCGCCTACCCTTACCAAAAAACTCGCCCGTTCACAGAATTGCGAGCAGTTAAACCGAAATCCTTGGGTATAACTGCAACAAGATAAAGTGTCCGGCGGTCAACGCACCCGCGCCCGCCCGACGCACGAGCCCCGCGCCCGTGCGATAGACCAAGGAGGAAACCATGAACGAGGGCTACACCAAGGTATTTGTTTCACTCGACGGTACTGAGCAGCAGGATTTTGTGCTCGCACGCGCCATCAAGGTCGCCGCGAACAACGGCGCCAAGCTGATTATCGGCCACGTTATCGATTCCACGGCACTCGAGAGCGCCGGCTCCTATCCGGTCGACCTGGTCAACGGCCTAGAGGGGGCATTTAAGAACTCCATCGCCAAGCAGCTCGAAGAGGCCAAGGCCAATCCCGATATTCCCGAGGTCGAGGTCATGATACGCGCCGGTCGTATTCGCGAGACGCTCAAAGACGAGATGCTCGACGTGGTCAAGCCCGACCTGGTGCTCTGCGGCGCTCGCGGCCTGTCCTCGATCAAGTATGCGCTTCTGGGTTCGATTTCGACGTTCCTGCTGCGCAACACCGACTGCGACATTTTGGTCGTGAAGTAGCGTTGCTCCCACCGGCCGCGGGGCCTGCGGGGTTTCCACGGGCACGTCCTCGCCGCGTTGCGGCTGCGGGATGTGCCCTTAGGAAACCCCTCCCGGCCCCGCGGCCTTCGCAGCCTTACTTCAGCGAGTTGGCTGATAAAAGATGGCGTGCCGCCCCGTTTGGGGTGGCACGTTTTGTTTGGGCTGCACGTTTTTGTTTGGGCGGACGTCTGCCGCGTGCGTTACTCGAAATATTGAAACTTATTCGTTGAAAACGCGAATGTTACGACGAAGTCTTCGCCGGAGTTGGATGCTGCGGTGACGTCGATGCCCATCTTGGAGCACAGACGCGCCACCAGGTAGAGGCCGATGCCCGTTGCACGCTTGGTGGTGCGGCCGTTGTCGCCGGTAAAGCCCTTCTCGAACACGCGCGGCAGGTCGGCCGCGCTCACGCCACAGCCGTTGTCGGCAACGGTAAGCTCAATGCGCTCACTCGCCAGGCCCTCGTCCAGCAACGCGCCCGAAAACACGATCTTCGCGCCGTCCTCGCGCGCATATTTAATGCTGTTCTGGATGAGCTGACCTAAGATGAACTCCAGCCACTTCTCGTCGGTAAAGACCTCGAAGTCGAGGTTTTCGCACACCGGAGCCACGTGCGCTGCAATGAGTTCGCGCGCGTTGGCCTTAATCGCACCCGTCACCAAGGTCTTGAGATCCCAGCGGCGAATCAGGTAATCGCGCTCCACGACTTCCGAGCGCGCATAGTACAGTGCCTGGTCGATATAGCGCTCAACGCGAGCCAGCTCGCGACCCAGGTCATCCACACGCGACAGGTCGTCTTCGCTGCCGTCTAGGTTTTCAAGAATCAGATGGGCCGCCGCCAGGGGCAACTTGGCCTCGTGGACCCAGCTTTCGATATAGTCGCGATAGTCATCGGTCTGACGTCGGCCTTCGGCAACCTCGTCGCAGGCAGCCTTGCCCACCCGGCGCAGGACCTCGTACTCGAGCTCGCCCTCGGCATAGGTCGGACACTGCACCATCTCCTGCACCCACGCAGGGCTTTCCAGCTCCTCGGCCGCGCGCTCCAGCTGGTGCAAAAATCGACGACGGCGCGCGTACTCGATCACGATGCCGAGCATGCCAAAGATAAAGGATACGCCGACCGCCACGACCACGATAGAAACGGGTGCGCCGGCGACCGTCAGCACAAAGCAGCTCAGCAGCACGCCGCACGTCCACACGGCGACGGGAAGCAGTGCATCTTTAAAGAACTTGCCAAACGACATAGCCGGCCCCTAGACCGAATAGCCTTGGCCGCGATGCGTCGTCAAATACCCCTTGATGCCGATTTTTTCGAGCGTGGTGCGCAGGCGGTTGATGTTGACGGTGAGCGTATTGTCGTCCACGAAGGCGTCGGAGTCCCACAGGTCCTGCATGATGGCCGAGCGCGAGACGATCTTGCCCGCGCGGCTCAGGAGCAGCGAGAGAATGCGCAGCTCATTTTTGGTGAGCTCGGTGCTGTCGCCGGTCGCCGTGTTGGTGACCATAGAGCGGGCGAGGTCGAGCTCCAGCCCCTTGTGGACGAGCGTGCTGCGCTCGCCTGACGCCGCGGTGCGACGCAGCAGTGCGTTGATGCGCGCCACGAGCACGCGCGCGCTATAGGGCTTGGGAACAAAGTCGTCCGCGCCGAGCGTCATGGCCATGACCTCGTCGATCTCGGTCGTGCGCGAGGTGAGGACGATGATGGGGACCTCGGATTCGCGGCGAACCTCGTGGCAGATATGCTGGCCGTCCTTGACGGGAAGCGTGAGGTCGAGCAGCACCAGGTCGGGCGCGGCGGCGAGAATATCGCGCGAGACATGCTCGAACGATTCGCAGGCCTCGATTTCAAACCCGGCGCGGGCAAGGATGTCGACAAGCTCACGACGAATGGGCTCGTCGTCCTCAACGATATAGATTAGCGCCATGGATTCCGCTCCCCTCTTGGTTGTCTTGCCACCATTATGGCTGCGAAACTGCAGGTGCGCGCCACGCACGTCGCCAAGGTGACAGAACTGTTTGCGAGCGGGGGCGTTTTGTCCGCCTCGCACTCGCAGCGGTGGCGGGAACCAAAATGATTCTTTAATCCCCGTCCCAGAAAAATCATTTAGCGGCGGGCGCGAAGCTTTTCGTATCCGTCGGCAAAGAAGGCGACCGTCGCGGCATCAGACTCGGCGGCGTCGGCGTCGGCGGCAGGCACCACGCCGTGCTCGTCGCTTACCAGGAACAAGGCGCCCTTGAGCTGTGCGGGAATGTCTACGCGCGTGACCGGGATGCCCTTGGTCTGGGCCAGCTGCTCTATGAGCGTCGCCGTGCCACACAGGCACTCGTCCGCCGGCGCCACAAAGGCCAGCTCGCCGTTGTTGACGGCAGCGAGCAGCTCGGGCGCCACGCCGGTTTCGTCGGCCTCGGAGCGGGCCTCGGCGGAGCGGACACGCAGCGCCTTGGCCGACGTATCGGCCAGCGGCTCGTACTCCCCCACCGTCATGGCAGCGTTGCCGTTGACGTCAATCACCAGCATGAGCACGCCGTCGTGCGCGGTGTAGTCGCCCTCGGCAAGCGACCACTCAACGTGCTGCTTGGCCCAGCTGAGCATGTTATGGGTAAGCGGCTCGCCCTGTACCAGGCGCTCGGACAGTGCGCGAATGTGGCGGTTGAGCATGGGCACCTTTTTGTTGGACATGCGCCAACGGCAGACAAGCGCGGGCTTGTCGAGCGTAAACTTCTCGACCGCCTCCTGATTGGCGCAAAAGTCCTCGTACGCACGCTGATCCTCGGCATTGCCAAACAGCTCGGCATCATCAATCTGGGGCATGGTTGTACCTTTCGTGTTAGTCATTCCGTCCTCTTATACCAAAAAGACGGCCCTCCAAACGGAGCGACCGTCTTTTGCAGAGATTATTTTAGAAGCGAGGCGGTCCAAGGGACGAGATAACATCCCATCCTCCCCAGTCAACCTAACAGGTCGGCGAGGGTTGCCCAGGTGCCGTAGATTGCCGTGAAAGAGGAGCGACGCGTACTTGGGTACGCGAGCGACGAATGAGCGGCAAGGTGCGGTGGTTGGGCAAGCCGCAGCGCCACCTCCCTACTTAATGGCGGAAGTGGCGGGCACCCGTGAAAACCATCGCAATATTGTGCTCGTTGCAGGCCTGGATGCTCTCGTCGTCGCGCTTGGAGCCGCCGGGCTGGATGATGCAGGTCACGCCGTGCGCGGCAAGCACGTCGACGTTGTCGCGGAACGGGAAGAACGCGTCGCTTGCGCAGGCAAAGCCGCCCTTCTCCACGCCCTCGCGCTCGCAGAAGTCCTCGGCACGCTCACAGGCAAGCAGCGCGGAGTCGACGCGGTTGGGCTGACCCGGGCCCATGCCAATGCCGGCCTTGCCCTTGGAGACCAGAATAGCGTTGGACTTGACGCCTTTGCAGACCTTCCAGGCAAACTCGAGCTCGGCCATCTCGGCGTCGGTGGGCTTGCGGTCGGTGGGGAACGTAAAGGTCGCGGGATCCTCGGTCACGTGGTCGACTTCCTGCACCAGCATGCCGCCGTCGATGGAGCGCAGCTCCACCTGGGCACCGTGGTCCACGCCGCCGGTAGCCAGCACGCGCAGGTTGGGGCGCTTGGCCATGCGCTCGAGCGCCTCGGCGGTATAGCTCGGGGCGATGATGACCTCGACGAACTGCTTGTTCTGATCGGCAAAGTGCTCAACCAGCTCATAGGGAACCTCGCGGTTGCAGGCGATGATGCCGCTGAAGGCGCTCTTGGGATCGCAGGCAAAAGCGCGGTCGTAGGCGGCCGTGATGTCCTCGGCAACGGCGGAACCGCAGGGGTTCTGATGCTTGAGGATCACGCAGGCCGGCTCGTCGAACTCGCGGACCAGGTTCCAGGCGGCATCGGCGTCCAGATAGTTGTTGTAGCTGAGCGGCTTGCCCTGGATCTGCTCGGAGCCCACAAGCGGGAACTGAGAGCTCGCGGTGTTCTCGCAGCCCTCGGCAAAGCGGTAGACCGTGGCCTTCTGCTGCGGGTTCTCGCCATAGCGCAGGTCGTCGACCTTCTCCAGCGAGATCTCGAGCTTGGCAGAGGTGTCCGCCAAGTCGCTTGCCTGGGCGGCAAGCCAACGGGAGATAGCCGTGTCGTAGGCGGCGGTGGTCTGGTAGACCTTCACCTGCAGGCGACGACGGGTGGCAAGCGTGGTGCAACCGCCGGTCTCGTGCATCTCGGCCAGGACGGCATCATAGTCGGCCGGGTCGGAGATGACGGTAACGCTCGCGGCGTTCTTGGCGGCAGAGCGCAGCATGGAGGGGCCACCGATGTCGATGTGCTCGATGGCATCCGCAAAGGTGACCTCGGGGTTGGCGACGGTCTTCTCGAACTCGTACAGGTTGACGACGACCAGGTCGATCAGCTTAATGCCGTGCTGAGCGGCCTCCTGCATGTGCTGCTCGGAATCGCGACGGGCCAGCAGCGCGCCGTGGACCTTGGGGTGCAGCGTCTTGACGCGGCCGTCCATCATCTCGGGATAGCCCGTGAACTCCTCGATGGGGGTTACGGGAACGCCCGCGTCCTCGATGGCACGAGCCGTGCCGCCCGTAGAGATGATCTCGACGCCAAAGTCGTCAACCAGCGTCCGTGCGAAATCGACGACGCCCGTCTTATCGGTAACCGAGATCAACGCGCGTGCGATCTTCACATCAGATCCCATGCAGTCCTCCTGTCTGGTACGCCGCCGTGCTCTGTGAGTCGGTGATACGTCGATCTGCAGCGCTCGCGCAGCGGCATTGAAAATACTGATTCAATGTAGCGCATCGAGCGCATCGATGCACCCCGCAACGAGCGCATGTGCAGAAAAAGTTTGCGAGCGGAGGGGATGGGCACGGCACCGGGCACGGTGAGTTCATGGAACACAGGGGCACCATAATTAGATGCCAATAGCGTGGTAGAACTGTGCTCGATATGCATCCGCAAAAGAAAGAGGCACCATGGTCTCGCGGGTTCTCTACCGACCGTTTGATACCGAAGACTTCGACGCCATCGCGCTGATTCTGCAGCAGCTTTGGCATAACAATTCGGATAACGATGAGTACAACCGCCTTGAGGCCGCGTGCGACCTCGCCTATTGCCTTTCGTCATCGACGTTTTCGCAGGTTGCCGTAATCGACGGTCAGGCGCGTGGCATTTCGCTCGCGCGTGCGGGACAAAGCTGTGGCGCCGCCGTCAAGGAACATTGGATGGATACCGAACGCGCGCTGCTATCGCAGATGCGTGAACTGGAGCCTGATGCCTGCGCCGAGTATCTCTCGTTTGTGCGTGCAACCATCCGAACCAACAACCGCCTGCTCGAGAGCAGCCCGTTGCTGCACGACAACGAAGTCACGCTGCTCGCCGTCGATCCCGATGTCCACGGCCTGGGCGTTGGCTCGGTTTTGCTCGATGCCGCGGTCTCGTACCTGTCCTCGCGCGGGGCGACAAGGGCACACTTGTACACCGACTCTAACTGCTCGTGGAAGTTCTACGAGCTGCACGGCTTTAAGCGCACGGCCACGCACCGCGCCAACCGCGAAGAGCGTCGTCACGACATGCCGCGTGAAAGCTTTCTCTACGAACTCGACCTAACAGCCTAGCCTCGGCAGCCACACCTAGTCATTTAAGTAGTCATTTAAGTCTGTCCCCAATGAGTAGCCTAGGGGGTCTGCAAATGGCTGTGGTCAAAAGTAAAAGATCCGCGAATGTCGGCGCATAAAAAGGGATGGGCTTTCCCCGGCGGCTGCCGAGAAAAGCCCATCCCGCAATGTAGGATCGCTAGAACGTTCCGCCGCCGCCTCCGCCGACGCCGCCGCCTCCGCCGCCCGAGAA
>DXMX01000075.1:7749-8351 GCA_019413955.1 Collinsella sp. | reverse complement strand
TTTTGGCACCGGCTGATTGCCACTCACGGATCGGTACCCCACTATTACCGAACCAAAATCGAAGTCGCGTATCTCATAAAGCTGAAATGACGTACCCTCATCCCAATGAACGCTGATAAGAATGGCTTTCAAATGAGCAACGGCACGCATCAATACGCCCTTTTCGGGAGCGCCCTATTCAAATTCAATAAAACGGTCGTCCACGCTTCGGATCCGCGCAAGCAAATCGTTATCTGCAGCAGCGGTCCAGACATCCGTTATACAACGCTGGAAGAATGGGAGAAAGCTGGCGATTCTTTCGATAGACGGGCGCAGATCGAAGATATCGTCACCAGCGCAAGCCCAGCGCGCGACAAACTCGAGCTCTTCCGCAATCTCTTTACTGGTCGCAAAGATGTCTACGCTCATGGGTACCGCAGAAAAGACGGAGGAATTGGCTATACGCCCGCCTGCGCAAATGAGTGGAAGTCAGGCATTTGCCCCAAAGCAAGCCACCAGAGAGTCAAATGCACGGAATGCAGCAGCCGCGTCTTCCCCGAGTTGAGCGATGCCGCGATCATCGCCCATTTCAGAGGCAATGACGATAGGCTTCGAGACGTTAT
>DXMX01000075.1:1879-7739 GCA_019413955.1 Collinsella sp. | reverse complement strand
CGTTATAGGCCAATATGTGCTCGATAAAGACAGTAACACGAAAGTCCTGGTCATCGATTTTGACGGAGCCGATTGGAAAGAAGCGACGAAAGCCATTCGACATGTCGCAAAAAGCCACGGAATCGATGTCGCAGTTGAGCGATCGAGATCGGGCGACGGCGCACATGTCTGGTTTTTCTTCCTAGAGCTCGTCAGCGCAAAGACCGCACGAGATTTTGGAAGCAGCCTTATCACCGAAGCGGCGATACTGAACAAGACAATCACCTTCAAAGCATTTGACCGAATGCTGCCCGCGCAGTCCACCATTCCTGAGGGCGGCTTTGGAAATCTCATAGCGCTGCCTTTTCAAGGAAAAGCGCAGCGAAAAGGGAACAGCGTATTTGTTGACGAGCAATTTGAGCCCTTTCCCGATCAATGGCTTTACCTTTCGCAAATCCAGTTAATCCCGCGCGTGACGGTGCAAAATCTGATCGAGAGCATCGAAAATAGGTCACATGGAATAGCAGCTGTTGCGGCGGCAAACACCGGTGTGCCACATTCCCAGAGACTGCGAAAGCGGCTTCCGCTCGCACCGCGGGACTTCCCGTCATCGCTGTCCGTCACGCAGACCGATATGCTCTATATCCCCGAAAAATCTCTGAGTCCCGCAGCTCAAATGGAAGTCCGCAGGCTTGCAACATTTGCCAACCCAGAATTCTTCCGCGCACAATCTATGCATCAATCGGTATTCGGCAAACCGCGGTTCATAGACCTCAGCGAACTTAGAGATGGCTACGTCGCGATTCCCAGAGGCTGCAAGGTTCAACTTGAGCGGCTGCTTCAAGAAGCCGGCGTTTCTGCCCACTATTCAGACAAACGCAAGTCGAGCCATCCAATTGCGATGGCATTTAAAGGGACTCTTCGCCCTGAACAGCAAATTGTCGCTGAACAGATGCTCAGCTATGAAGACGGGATCATGTCCGCACCGACGGGGTTCGGCAAAACCGTCATCGGAGCTTATCTTATTGCTGCCATTGGTCTTCCAACGCTCGTCATCGTTCCTAAAACTGCGCTCATTGCCCAATGGAAATCCCAACTCGAACGATTTCTCGACATCACGGACAACAGAGAGCCCGTCCGAACCCCAAAGGGACGAATCAGCAAAAGACAGCCTCCGCTCATTGGGCAAATCGGAGGAGGCAAGACCGCCATAAGCCGTCTCATCGACATTGCTTCATTCCAGTCGCTATCCGGCAAGGATCCCCAAACCGGCGAGTCATTAGCCAAGGAGTTCGTTCGCGATTACAGTCTCATCATCTGTGACGAATGCCACCATGCGGCCGCGCCACAGCTTGAGCTTGTCCTCAAGTCCGCTCCTGCCAAATATGTATATGGCCTTTCCGCAACGCCCGAGCGTTCGGACGGACTCACGCGGGCACTCTCGATGCTCTGCGGCCCGGTTCGCTATGTCGTCGATCCAAAAACGCAAGCAATCCAACAGGGGATTCAGCGCATTGTTAGACCGCGTTTCACCGGAATTCGATTACCCACCTACGGACCAGGAGCATCCTTTAACCAAATTCTCGATCTCCTGTGTGTACACGCCGCGAGAAACGAAGCAATTATCGAGGACGCCCTCGAGGCCGCATCAAACGGCCGGCATCCGCTTGTGCTATCTAAAAGAAAAAAGCATGCCGAAGAGCTATGCAGGCTACTTCAAAGCCGTGGACACGAACCCATACTCTTAACCGGAGAAATCGACGCCAAAGAAAGAAAAGCAATACTGAAGAGTCTTCCCAGCTTTGAGCATGATCATCGAATCATCGTCGCAACTGAAAGTCTTCTGGGCGAGGGCTTCGACCTGTCTTACCTTGACACTTTGCTCATTGCCACTCCAATATCTTGGGACGGCAGCATAACGCAGCAGGCAGGTAGGCTACACAGAAGCCACGAGGGCAAACAGCGGGTTGAGATATTCGACTATGTTGACCTGTCGATACCCATGTTCGCGCGCATGTACCAAAAGAGGCTCAAGACCTACGCCAAGCTGGGGTATGAAGTCTTTGCGGCAAACGACAACAGACAGGACGATCGAAACATCCTCGTTAGGTCGGCAAGAGCCGTGGAGGCTTTAGTGAATGACATCGAGAACGCATCGAAAAGCATTTTTATTGCCGCACCCTACGCGTCCGCCGCATGCCTTGAAAAGCTCGCCGCTGCACTCGCGGATGCCGCTACCCGTGGAATTGCCCTTGAGATTTCTATTGCTTCAACTCCACGCGATGACGTGAAAGCGATTTTTGCCGAGATGAACGTCAACTATCTCATCAAAGCCGAAGGACGCCTGTGCGCATCAGTGATTGACGAGGAAACTGTCTGGTACGGAGCTATTCCGTTGCTGGCTTTCCCAAAGAAAGAAGACTGCAGCATTCGTTTCAAAAGCAGCGAAGTCGCAGCCGAGCTTTTGAGCGAAATTCAGCGAAAAGTGGAACCGGAGGCCGCGGCGACGAACGGGGTACCCCCAGCAGTTGCGGTGAAATAGGGACTGTTTTTGACTTATTAGCCGTCAACCAATCCCTATTCCACCGCAACTTAGAAATCGGCAATCAGCCCTGCGGGCCCTGGAACAGCTCCTCATGCGAGCCCATTCTGACCAGCCGGATCACAGGATTAGTCTTATGCGGTAAGTAGAGAACGACCACGTCGACCAAGCCATCGGATAGGTGGAAATCGATGTGGCCGTTGTAGTTTCCGCCCGGGTTTGAAAGCTCATGGGCGCCATATTCCGCGGGAAGCGAGCCGTGAGCTGCAAGCTCTGCGACTGCCGCCTTAAACTCACTCTTTAGCTGCGGATGCATGCGCATCGTTCGTTTGTAGTCCGCCCTAAATTGAGCCTCGACTTTAATCTCGAACATCGCTATTCCTCATCGAGGAATGACATAAGCTCATCAGCGTTGTTGAATGACGGGCTATCGTCCGGCAAAATCCCCAACTCATGAGCCTCGGCGATCACCATGGCACGCCTCGTCGCCTCGTTGGGCACCTCCGCCCTTCCTACAATCTCAAAAGGAATCTTTCGCTGATTTACAAGCTGCCGAACGGCAAGATTGAGATAGGAATTGAGGCTGAGGCCGACCGAATCCAAGAACTCAGTCGCCTGTTCCTTGAGCCCCTCTTCGATGCGAACCGTCGTAGGCTTAACCGTTGCAGTAGACATACGCGACCTCCTCGCCTCGTCTTTTGCATCAGTATACCCCGTTTTGATGGCATACTGATGTTAAATAGCATCTGTATGCCGTTCACATTACTATAACAACAGTCACAGCGCCCTACATCAGCCCGCTCAGGGCGATGTCGACGGCTTCGTTGAGGTCGTCGGTGATATGCACGAGCTCGGGATCGAGCGGGCTGATCATACCGGCGTCCATCACCGGGCCGTTGAGCCAGTCGAACAGGCCCTGCCAGTACTCGGTTCCCACCAAAACGAGCGGCATGCGCTTGACCTTGTGTGTCTGCACCAGCGTGAGCACCTCAAACATTTCGTCGAGCGTACCAAAACCTCCGGGAAACACGATGGCACCCGAGCTGTATTTGACGAACATGGTCTTGCGCACAAAGAAGTAACGGAAGTCCATGCCGAGGTTCACGTATTTATTGAGCCCCTGCTCGTGCGGCAATTCAATGCCCAGGCCAACTGACTTGCCGTTGACACTCGCCGCTCCCCTGTTGGCCGCCTCCATGATGCCGGGACCGCCGCCGGTGATAACCGCCACGCCGCGCTGGGCGATTTTGCGCCCGACGGTGCGCGCCGCCTTGTAAAGCGGATCGGTCTTGGGCGTGCGGGCGCTACCGAAGATGGTCACCGCAGGACCAAGCTCGGCAAGCGCGCCGAAGCCATCGACAAACTCGGCCTGAATGCGCAGCACGCGCCACGGATCGGCATGCAACCAGTCGGTCGACTCCTCGGGCGCCAGCAGGTTGGCGTAGGTGTTGTCCTTAGGAATCATGGGGCCGCGCATGACCACGGGGCCGCGGCGGTACGTCTCGTCGTAGACAGGCTCGCCCTCGACGTTCTCATTCTTAATCATGGGTACTCCTATCGAGAAAAAGAAAAACGGGCGGGGTCGACGCTGTGCGCCAAACACCCGCCCGAACATCAACTATTCGGTATGGTACCCACGATGCATCAAGTGCTTGCAAGCTATCGGTCATCGGTCGCGCAAGCGGTGTTAGCAAACGTGATGACCGGCCGGCGCTCGCCCCTTGCCGTTGCCCGCGCTCTGCAAGCGCCCGTGCTGCTCTTAGTAATCCACCGCCGCAGGGCTGTTCATCCAGTCGCTCACGAACGCGCCGTAGCGGCCCTCGATAATGGCCTGGCGGGCCCGCTGCATAAGGTTGAGCAGGTAGTAGATGTTGTGCATCGAAAGCAGAATGCCGCCGAGCATCTCCTTCTGCGTGACCATGTGACGGATGAGCGCACGGCTGTAACCGCCCGTGCACACCGGGCAGGTGCAGGTGGGATCGATGGGACCGTCGTCGTGCGCAAAGCGAGCGTTGCGGAAGTTGAGGCGACCCTCGCTGGAGAATGCCGTGCCCATACGGCCGGTGCGCGTCGGCAGCACGCAGTCAAACATGTCGATGCCCACGCCAACGCCGCGCACGAGCGTGGTCGGGTTGCCGACACCCATCAGGTAGCGCGGCTTATGCTTGGGCATGTACTCACTCACGAGCGGCGCCAGGGTCTCGAACATGGTCTCGTGATCCTCGCCCACCGAGTAGCCGCCGATGCCGTAACCGGGGAAGTCGCCGCACTCCTCCAGATGGCGCAGCGAGCGCAGGCGCAGATCTAGGTGCATGCCGCCCTGGACGATACCAAAGAGTGCCTGGTCGTCGCGGGTATGCGCCTTATAGCAGCGCTCGGCCCACATGCTCGACAGCTCAACGGCGCGCTCAACGTAGGCGCGCGTGGCGGGATAGCCCGGGCACTGGTCCAGCTGCATGCAGATGTCGGAGCCGAGTTTCATGGCGATTTCCATGTTGTCCTCGGGCGTCCAGAACACGTGGCGGCCGTCGTAATCGTTGACGATAAAGCGCACGCCCTCATCGGTGAGCTTGACCGCGTCGTTGTGGCTGAACACCTGGAAACCGCCCGAGTCGGTGAGGATAGGGCCGTGCCAGTTCATAAACTTGTGCAGGCCGCCCAGCTCGGCGATGGTATCCTCGCCGGGACGCATGGACAGGTGATAGGTATTGGCAAGCACGATCTGGGCGCCGAGCTGTTTGACGGTCTCGGTAGGAATGCCCTTGACGTTTGCCTTGGTGCCCACGGGCATGAAGATCGGTGTCTCGATGTCGCCGTGCGGGGTGTGCAGCACGCCGGCACGCGCATGCGTCGTCGGGTCCTCGGCGATCAGGTCGAATTTAAAAAGGCTCTGGTCCATAAACTGGAACTCCTTGGTTGCGGTTCATACGCAAACCATTATACGGGCAACCCGCAAGAAGCACCGACTCGACAGAAACTGATGCATTAAACGACTAGTCGTCGGGGACAATCTTCAGCGCCATCTTGCAAAGAAGTGTCCCAATCTGCCGGCACTTAGGGACCGTCCCCAGGTGCCGGCAAGAGCGTCCCTTTCGACTAGTCATTTAAGAACGTCCCCAACGACTACATCTGGGATTATTTCCAACGGCCAAGGCAACGCCGATGCTCTGACAACGTCAGCGAGCGGTCGCCAGAGCGAACAAATTGGCATGAAAAGAGGACGGCATAGACCTTCTGGTCATGCCGTCCTCTTTGAATGACAAGTTGTCGCTCTGGTGACCGCGCAGCGTCGGCTGGTCCGCCGTTCTAACGAACGGCGGAACCTGAGACGTAACCCCT
>DXMX01000075.1:0-1869 GCA_019413955.1 Collinsella sp. | reverse complement strand
GGCCGCTGGCCCATGCCACCCTCGAGGGTGACGGTCTCGCCGTTCATGTACTTAAAGTCGGGACCGCAGAGCTGAACGACCACGCGGCCGATTTCCTTCTCGACGTCGCCGTAGTGACCAGCCGGCGGCATGTGGACGTTGGCCTTGAACGCCTCGGGATAGGCATCCTGGAAGTTCTCGAGCGCAGCGGTCCAAGCAAGCGGGCACACGATGTTGACGTTGATGCCGTCCTTGCCCCACTCGTTGGCGGCAACGCGGGTCAGGCCGCGGATGCCCTCCTTGGCGGCAGCATAGCTGCACTGGCCATAGTTGCCAAACAGGCCGGCGCCCGAGGCAAAGTTGACCACGGAGCCCTTGGTCTCCTTCAGGTGCGGATAGGCCTTCTGCATGTACAGATAGGTAGCATACAGACCGGAGTAAATGGCCAGGTTAAACTGATCCATGGTGTGATCGGCGATGGTCACGCCCGAGGCGCTAGCCTGAGCATTGTTGACGACGGCGTCGATGCGGCCGAACTCCTCAATGGCCTTGTCGATGACGTTCTGGACGACGGCCTCGTTGTCCTGACCAGCCGAGACATCGGCCTGAACAGGCAGAACCTTGACACCGTACTCGGCCTCGAGAGACTCCTTGGCGGCCTCGAGCTTGGCGACGTTGCGGCCGGTGATGACGAGGTTCGCGCCCTCCTTGGCAAATGCGATATCGATGCCGTAGCCGATGGAGCCAGCGGAACCGTCCTTAAGCGTGGCCTTGCCGCCGCCGGTGACGATCACGGTCTTACCAGTGAAAAGTCCCATACAAAGTCCTTTCAAATCGCGACGGGCGCACCCGCCGACTGCGCGCATCCAAATAAACGCGCCAAAAGCTGAAATGCAACTTTAACGGGTTCAAGTGAAAAATAAAGCCCATGGCAGGCGAACGGCGCAACGTCTTTCGGCGAAGGGAATGTCAAGTAAAAATTGGATAGAGTGGCCGAGTTTTTGCTATCGACGCGAGCCATCGAACACGTTTTGAAACTTTGCTGCGGCGCGCGGGAAGTCGGCGCGAGACTTTATCATAGGGTGACAAACAACGATGAGGAGCACATGCCTATGACAGACGAGCTGGACCCCCAGACTCAGCAGCATATTGATCATTCCGAAGACGCCGTCGACGACTGCGATACTCCTACCTGCGTCGACGCCTCCACCGATGCGCCCGCCACCGCAGATGCGCACGCCGGTGCGGATAAGGCAACAGACACAGACGATACTGTCGAGCATGATGAAAGCGAGCAGCCGGAGCCGAGCGATGCCGAACCTGACACGGACCCCGCCCCGCAAGCAGCGGGCCCCATCGAGGTGTCTTCGGAAGAAGAGCTCGATGCCGTCATGGACTCCATGATGGATGCCGTCAAAGCGATGAAAGACGCCGTGGCCGATGCCGATATTGATGCCGAGGAAGAGGAGGCCGCCGAGGCGGCCTCGACCTTTGTACCCGGCGAGACCCCCGTTGCCGACCAGGGCAGCACCATGCCCTCGTTTCTGCAGCTCGAGCACCCCACGATTGGCGCCGATGCGGTCGATCCGCACGCAGCGGACTTTTCTGTGGTCGAGGGCGGTACCGGCAATATCGCCGCGCCGCAGGCTGCCGATGCGGACGCTGTCGACACCGCTCGCCCGATCGCCCCGCACTCCCCCGACGCGAACCGCGATCTGGGGACCGCTGTCTCGAACACCGCGAACGCCGTGGGCACCTTTATTGCCCAGGGCGCCTCGGCCATGCGCGAGATGAACGCCGCGAAAAAGGCACTTGCCGATGCCCGCGCCCACCTGGCCGAACTTGAGCAGCGCATTGTCGATCAGGCCGAGGCGCCCTGGGCAATAAAGG
>DXMX01000074.1:7889-8378 GCA_019413955.1 Collinsella sp. | reverse complement strand
GAGCGTGGATAATCTCCCACTTTTGGCTTGAAACTAGGCTCAAAACGGGAGATTATCCACGCTCATTTTTTAGGCATGTAGATGCCGATGGCTCGGCTAAGCGACGGTGCGTGCAGAGGCAAAGTCGCATTTGGCGTAGTCTTGAATCTCGACGGGTTTTTCTTTCTGATAATCCGATGGACCAAGGCCTCAAAATGTGGAGACAGGGACCTCTCGACAACCGCCCTACCTGCAGATATAAGACATCAGCCTAAAACGTCCAAAACCGTCAAGCATTTGGTCAGCGCCTGGGCGGTATTTGGTCAGACTTCGCATGAAACCGTCTGGTACGTTTGCGCCGTTCCAAGATTTGGGAGGCGACATGGGAAACATGACGGCGAATCAAAGGCTTGCAAGTCACATTAAAGCATGCGAACAGCAGATGAGCTGCGTGTACGCGCGCACGGCGGCGGAGGCAAAGCAGATTCAGCGGCGGGCGGAGGCGGGAAG
>DXMX01000074.1:0-7879 GCA_019413955.1 Collinsella sp. | reverse complement strand
CCGGAATACTGGTCCGAGCTCAAGTTTCGGCAGCGTTATCTGCATCGGGTGCGGGCGCTTGCGCAAAAGCACCCCGACTGGACATTTTGCTCCTATACGGCGGCTGTTATCTATGGCCTTTCGGTTTCGCATGCCAATTTGACGCACATCCATATCGCCGCGATGCCGCCCCAATCGACGACGCCGGGCTCTCAGGTCATTCGTCATCGCTATGCTCGTCAAACACGGGCCACCCAGATGGATATCGCCGTAACCGATATCGATCAAACGATTACGGATTGCTTGGTCGATGCATCGTTTGTCGAGGGACTGATCATCGCGGATTCGGCGCTCCATGAGCAACTTTTGTCGAAGGAGCATCTCGTTGAGACTGTCGACAAGCTTGGCCTGAATCGTCGCGGTGTTGTGACGGCGCGCAGGGTTGCACGATGTGCCGATGGGCTGTCGGAAAGCGGCGGCGAGTCCAAGGCGCGTGCCCTGATGATCGAGCGCGGCTGGCAGACGCCGGAGTTGCAAGTTGAGCTGTTCGACCCGGTTGAGCCGGGACGACCGTATCGCGTCGACTACTTGTGGCGCGTGGGCGACCGGCTGATTATCGGGGAGTTCGACGGATTTGTTAAAAGCGAGAAGGCAGCGGAGGAGGGCAAGCTCGCGAAGACGCAGTTCGATGAGCGCCAGCGCGAGTCGAGGCTTTCGCTGCTTGATAACTGCAAGATCGTGCGCTTGTGCTGGGATGATCTAAGGGATCCGACAAAGTTCGATCGCAAGCTCAAGGTCGCCGGCGTGCCGCGTGCGTGCTGAGGCAGTTGCAGAGCGTTTGGCTGCACAAGCGTGGAAAATCGGACGGACGAGCGTGGATTTTCGGACGCTTGTTGAATGAACGTGGATAATCTCCCGTTTTTAGCTCGTAAGGGGGCTCAAAGTGGGAGATTTTCCACGCTCATCTTGCGGGTGCGATACAGCGGCGGCTAGGCGCTGACGATGTTGGGCAGCGACAGATCGTGGGCGTCGGTGGGAACGTGGTCGACGCACTGTTCGTCAAAGGCGATGCCGACGATTGGGCGTTCAGGTGCAACTGTGGGCAGGTAGCGGTCGTAGCAGCCTCCGCCGTAGCCCAGGCGCGCGCCGGTGCGGTCGAAAGCTACGAGCGGCACGACAACCATGTCGAGCTCGGCGGCGGGCACGATGGGGAAGTGGTCGCTGTCGACGTCCGTGGCTGCGAAGGCCCGCGTAGGGTGGGCGATAAACGGGGCTTCGGACGCATCGCCGGCAGAGACTGCCCGCATGCACATGCACTGGCCACAAGCCATGGCGTCTGTTGCCGAGAGCATGCACGGATAGGCCGCGCGCCAGCCACGCGCGACGGCCGCGGCGGCAAACGCGGCTGGGTCGACCTCGGAACCCATGGCGGCATAGACGGCAACGGTGTGCGGTGCCGCGGCACCCAAGCGATCCATCAGCTCAACAAGCCGCGCGCATACAACAGCAGACTTCGCCGCCCGCACATCCAAATCAATCGCATCGCGCCGAGCAATCACCGCCCGCCGCAACTCAGCCTTATCCATCCCAGCCTCATCTCCCAAACCTACCAAAAAGGGACAGGTTTATTTTGGCAGGTTTTATCTGGGCAAACGCGATATGGGCAGTAAAGCCACCGCAAATATGCCTGTGAACTGCGCCCTTTGTGGTTGTTTGGGCTTATGCGTTAATGCTATAACGCCGCAGCGATTGCTTCAGTCACAAACTTATTGAGTGACTCACCCTTCTTTGCCGCTGCCAGCGCCGCTTGCTTGTGGAGCTCGGAGCCCGTTCTTACGCTGAACGAGCCCTTAAAAGCCCGCTCGGGTTCCTTGCCCTTCTCGGCGCAAAACTCAAGGTAATCGTCGACGGCGTCGTGGAAGCATTGCTCCACTTCTTCAGCCGTGGAGCCTTCAAATACGATTGCGTCCCTAATGCCGGTGACCATACCTGTTAGCACATGCTGCTCGGCATCGAACTCGACTGGGGCGAAATAGCTCTTGTATGCCAAAACGTTACTCATGACTACCTCCGACATCTTGCAGAAATCGAACGATGTTTCGAATGGTCCCCGCTGTCAATTCGTCAGATGGATGTGGCGCGTGCATTACGAACATCCTGCCATCTGATGGCCTGTAGAAGCGAACGCGCGATCCGGATGTCTTGCCTTTGTTGTCCATTTCAAAGCCATATGAAGCCATGACTTTTAAAAAATCGGTATACCGATACGTCGAAGGGCAGCTAAGTAGTTGGGCGATGAGTTTATCGGTCCGCGTCATCCCGCCTCACATTCTGCAACTATATCCTAGTTGCAATTTAAGTCCGATGCAAGCACCCCTACTATAGAACATGTGTACGTATAGAACAAGTGTTCGAACCACCACAAAGGTGCCTGTCCCCTTTGTGGTGGTTTTTGCTGAAGGGCGGGTGTCTGCGGCGGTTTGTCTCGATCTGTAACAGCTAGGCCCATTTTTGCCGAGTTACTGTTACAGATCGAGACAAAACTGGTGGGACGGTCTGAGCTGGCCCGCCCAAGCGGCGGAAAAAGAAAAGGTAGATTTTAGGCATGTCCCAAAAATCTACCTTTGTGGCTAGGCCAGCAGGTCGACGACGTTAAAGCCGGCGTTGCTCTTGGCGATGACGTCTCGGCCGCCAAAGACGCAGGTGGGCGACGCGGCTGCGATGCGCGTCACATCGGCGCCGAGCGAGCGAAGCTCAGCGGGTGTGGCCGCGAGCATCTGGGCGCGACGTTCCTCGCGTGCATGCGGATCGAGCCCAGCCAGGTAGGTCGTATTGCGGCGCTTGGTGAGCGCGTACGGCTTCACGGGCGCGTCCATGCCGCTTACGCAGCTCACGATAAAGCCCTCAAAGGCGGCCTCGTCGGGTTCAAAGCTGCCGAGCCATGCGCCCGCGCGTTCCATGCGCTCAATCGAAGGATCGACCGCCGGGTCGCGGTAGGTGTAGAACGCCGCCTGACGCTCGCCGGCCGCGCGGAATCCGCAGCCGTACGCACCGCCCTTCACGCGGATCTCGTTCCACAGGTAGTCGTAGGAGAGCGCGTTGGCGGCAACCGCCCATGCGCCCGTCACGTCGATGCCCAGGCGACGCGGGTCGCACGCGCGCGCCGCAAAGCAGATGTCGCTGGGGATGACGAAAGCCTCGTGACGGTCGCGCGGCGTCGGCACCACGAGCGCGTTGCGGCCGGCATCAGCGCCGTCGCCCGCGCCAAGCCCCAGGTCGCCCGCAGCATCCCAGTACGCGTCAAAGTCCTCGTCGCTGCCGGTAAAGCTCGCCAGGCAGCCGTCGGCCACAAAGATGCGGCCTGCCAGCTCGGCAAGCTTAGCACGCAGGCCGTCAAAGCACTCGTCAAAGTGCTCGAGCAGATCGCGCAGGAACAGATAGAAGTCCACGCCCGAAAGCTGCTCGCGAACCACGGCCGAAGGCGAGCTGTAGCTCATCGCGCGACCGAGCGCCGCCGAGTGGCCGTTGTTGATAAATCCCTGCTCAAGCCCAATGCGAATCTGCGTGAGCACGTCGCGAACGCGGTCGGCGTCAGCATCGAGCAAAAGCGTGCTCGACCACACCTCGCGCGGCAGGCTTGCCAGCGCATCGATCTTCTCGGACAGGGCACCGGCGCTCACCAGCAGGTAGGGACGCACGCCGTCCACGTCGGGCTGCGTCATGACCTCGGTCGTAAAGCTCAAAAAGCCCAGCTTGCCGGCGAGCAAGTTGTCGAGTTCCTCGGCCGAGTGCTCGCTCGTGGGCAGCTGTTTGAGCAGACGGCAGAGCAGTGTTACATAGGGCAGGTCCTCAAATGCGACGCAGCTCAGGTCGAAGTACTGCATGGCGTAGGCCAGGCGGTTGGTGGGGATGCCGTGGCGCAGGCAGGGGATGGGCGCAGTCGTGTCCACAACAAGCGGCGGCTCGGGGCGCGCATCGCCAATGTCGGATACACGCAGGCGCGGCAGCGTGGCCTTGGCCTCGGGCGTGTCCTCGGCCTCCTGCGCGGCCCGCAGCACGGCCGTGCGCTCGACCACGTCGGCCAGCTCGGCATCGGTCATGGCGTCGCGCTTGGTAGCCAGCTCGGCAGCTTCGGCGCCCTCCGCACCCTTGGCAGCGTCTACCGGAACCAGCTCGACCAGCGCCATGTGGCCGTTCTCCAGCACGAGCTCGCGCAGCAGGTCCTCAAAATAGCTGCCGTCCAGCTCGCCGCGCAGCTCCTCATACACCGGGCCGTACTTGAGCGCCAACGTCGCGGCGTCGTCATCGTAGAGCCACGTGCTCAGCGCGTCGCACGCAATGGCCACGCCGTCGGCGATGCCATAGTCGCGCTGGCGCAGGTCGTACTCGTTGCTGCTGATGATGGCCTCCAGGCGCTCGCGCGGAACGCCATGCTCGCACAGGTCGCGGCAGGCGTCCTGGAACACGCGGCGCAGTTCGCGCGCCACGCCGGGCTGCGCGTTCTGCAGCATGATGAGCTCGTAGGGCTGCAGGCTTTCGGCTGCGGTGTAGCTCACCACGTTGCCGCCCAGGCCGGCGGCCAGAATGGCCTTCTTAACTGGTGCCTCGTTGGAACCCAGCAGCGCCTCGAACAGGATGTCCGCCGCGATTGTGCGCTTGCGGTCGAGTGCGCTGCCCAGTACAAGACCCAGGCCCACCAGGGCGTTCTCGGGCGTGGTGGCCATCTCGACGCGCTTATACTCGCAGGTCACGGGCGCCTGCACGCCCAGCGGATTGGGCGCCAGCGTGGACGGGTCCTCGCCGGCGGCGATGGCGGCGTCCATGCGGCGGCTCGCGGCGCTCGGTTGCGACAGATAGCGCTCGTCCAAAAAGGCCAGGGCGCGGTCCACGTCCAGGTCGCCGTAGAGCGTGATGTAGGAGTTGGAAGGATTGTAGTGTCGCGCGTGCGTGTCCAGGAACTGCTCGTAGGTGAGCGCGGGAATCGCGCGCGGGTCGCCGCCACTCTCGTGCGCATAGGCGGTGTCGGGATAGAGTGCGGCGTTAACAGCATCGTCCAGCACGCTCATGGGGTCGGACAGCGCGCCCTTCATTTCGTTGAACACCACGCCGTTATAGCGCAGCGTGCCCTCGCGCAGGCTGGCGGCGCTGCCTTCGCCCTCGGCGCCCTCCGGCAGGTCCAGCTCGTAGTGCCAGCCCTCCTGCTCAAAAATGGTGGGCTTGGTATAGATGGCCGGGTTGAACACCGCGTCCAGGTACACGTCCATCAGGTTGTACAGATCCTGCTCGTTGGTGGTGGCAACGGGGTAGATGGTCTTGTCGGGGTAGGTCATGGCGTTGAGGAACGTCTGCATGGAGCTCTTGATCAGGTCGACAAACGGCTCCTTGACGGGGAACTTGGCCGATCCGCACAGCACCGAGTGCTCAAGAATATGGAACACGCCGGTGGAATCGGCCGGCGGCGTCTTAAAGCCAATGGCAAAGGCCTTGTTTTCGTCGTCGCACGCCAGGTACAGCAGGCGAGCGCCCGATGCGGTGTGGCGCAGCACGTAGGCGTCCGAGTCGAGCTCGGGCACGGTCTCGCAGCGCTCGACGGCAAAACCGTGGCAGGTGGTACCGGGTACCAGCAGCGCGGCGGCAGCGGCGCGCGGGTCGGTTGAGGTAGTGGGCATATGCAGTCTCCTTTGGCGTCCCAGCGGGGGCGAATCGAGTCGAATCTTCGAGAGTATACCCATATGGGGCCGCGGCTCTGCGGCGAACTGGAGACGATGTGGGTGGACTAGCCTAGCTAGGTTGATAACGAATGCCGCGGGTAGCCGCTGCATCCCGCTAAAGTGAAATAACACCCCGTTTACCGAATCATTTAGGAAATATATGGACTCCTAAAAAGTTCTAATACAATATAAGTTATCTATCTATAAGCTGCTGATTCCTTGCAAAGGTATGGTTGATATGGTTGAAGCAAATAGCGTTATCCCCCTGTACAAACAGATTGTCCGTGCGCTTTCTGATTCGATCGCCAACGGCACGTACCGCCCGGGAGATAAGCTCCCGACCGAGGCGGAGCTCATCGAGCAATTTGGCGTGAGCCGAATAACGGTTCGCTCCGCAATTAAAGAAATGGAAGATGCTGGGCTTGTTGAGAGGGCCCGCGGCAAGGGCACGTTCGTTTCGTCGGACACACAGATGTATGCCGCGGACGACCGTGAGAGCTTTACCCATTCGTGCCAGCTTGCGGGAAAACAGGCGTCTACCAGGGTTCTCGCAATGGGCTGGGACTTCCCAAGCCTGCGAGACGCGAAGTTCCTGGGCGTAGACGATACCCAAAAGGTATTGCGTAGTCGTCGTCTGCGCCTTGTGGATGACAAGCCCACGATGCTGGAAACCAATAGCTATTCCGCTGCGCTTTCTTTTTTGGAGCATGAATCCCTCGAGGATTCGCTGATGGCGGTACTCGATCGCCAGGGGATCAAGATGGGCCCCAACACGCGTACGCTCGAGGTCTGCTATGCGAGCGAGCTCGAGGCGGCATACCTTAACGTGGAGCTGGACTCTCCGCTGCTTCTGTTTGTCGATAGGCGTTATGCTCCAAGCGGCGAGCCGCTTTTCATCTCCCGTCAGGTGTACTGCACCGAGCGACTGAAGTTCTATCTGTAAGCAAGGGCGGCCGGTCTGTAAAAGGAGCGGCCGTTTTACCGACCAATTGTTACCGTTCGCGGAATTAGAGAATTAACGCACCGCAAAAAGGAAATTGCTTATATACTTTGTTATGACAATATAGTACGTCTTATTGATATTGGAGAACTATGAATAAGATATTGCTAGCGAGTCATGGTTATCTCGCCCAAGGTATGAAAAGCTCTCTCGAGATCCTGATGGGCGCCAACGACCGAATCGAGTGTCCGTGCGCCTATGTCGATGACGACACGAGGGATGTCGCAGCGCTTATCGATGCTTGGATGGAGTCGAAGGACCCTGCCGACTCTTGGTTTGTCGTGACTGACATCTTTGGCGGCTCTGTAAACAACGAATTCATTCAGAGGCAGACCGCCGGATCGTTTACGTTGATCACCGGAATGAACTTGCCGCTGCTGGTGGAAATGGCTACACAGCTGGACTCCCTGGATGCGGACAAGGCCAAAGCTGCGGTCGAGGGATCACGTTCGTTTATCATGCTTTGTGAGGCGGCGGACATGCTTGCCGATGTCGAAGAAGAAGAGTTCTAGTTAGTTCTGGTTCGAGCCCTAGCTAAGGGCCACACCTGTCATTACCTTTATTACGTGCGGAGATGATTACGATGATTAAGCTTACGAGAGTTGATTACCGATTGATTCACGGCCAGGTCGCCATGTCTTGGACACATGCGCTGGATGTCGATTGCATCCTGTGTGCCAGCGACGCCGTGGCAAAAGACGACATGAGAAAAGCCGCATTGAGGCTAGCTCGTCCCAACGGCGTGAAGCTCGTCATAAAAGACGTAAACGCTGCTATCGAGGCGCTCAACAGCGGCGTCACCGACAAGTATTCGCTGTTTATCATTGTCGAGACGATCGAGGATGCCTATCGCCTTGCTAAGGGTTGCAAAGACATCAAAGAGATCAATCTGGGCGGAACTCGAAAGTCTCCCGAGACCACGCTTCATCCGACCCCCGCGATCTTTGCGACCGAAACCGATGCCGAGCATATCCAAGAGCTTGTGAACGATGGCGTGGTTATCGAAATCCGTCAGGTCCCCAATGACTCAAAGGTATTTGCCAAGGACGTTTTCTAGCTGGAAACATGCCATTGTCTAGCATTTATTAACCAGGTCCTCCTTTCTTAAGCCCGTCGATCATTTGATCGGCGGGCTTTTTATTCAAGACTTTAGTCTGCTGGCCGCGCAGCGCCCAGCTTTAAACCACCC
>DXMX01000073.1:1087-8534 GCA_019413955.1 Collinsella sp. | reverse complement strand
GCTCTCCTCTTATTACAAGCTACAAGCCCATCGCACGCGGCAACGGGCGTCCTCGTTCCACACTGGATGATACAATTTACGAGCCGGCGGGCGAAGCGGGCCCTATCCCCCGACCAAGCTCATCGCCCTGCGTTGCCGCGCGGCGATTTTCGTAGGTTCGCGCCTTGCGAAAGCCGGCTTGCAAATCAGCGCAGCGAACGAAAATGGCCCCACCCGGGACCATTTTCGTTCGTGCGAATTGTTGACACGTGCCCCTACTCTTACGCCTCACGCAGCCAGTCGAACGCAACACGCGGCGTGCCGTCCGACACATACACGACGCCGGCACGCTCGAACCCCGCCTTAATACTCGCGCCCTGCATGGGCAGGTTGTCCTGATGCGTGTCGATGCGCAGGTGATCGGCACGCTCCTTGGCAAAGGCAAACATCGCAGCCGCGATACCGTGCACGGTGCCATCGGACGCCACACGGTGCAGCACGGCGTACGGAGTGTCGCTGCGCCATTGACCATCCTCAATTACGTCATAGCACTCGTCCGGGCCCGGCAAAAAGGCAAACGTCGCCACCACGCGGCCATCGACTTCGCACACATAGCTGCCACCGGCGGCGATATCGGCAGCCAGTTGCTCGGCAGAAGGCGTGCCCTCGGGCCACTGTGTGGCGTTGCCATGCGCGCGCATAAAGGCGCGGGCCGCGTCATAGATAGCCATGACAGCGGAAATGTCGGTATCGAGGGTTTTTCTGATCATCACGCGGCGACCTCACGTTTATTGGTATCACTTTGATTGAGCAATGATACCAACGTTTGGAGAGGGGCGCGATGCAGATGGGGAGCAAAAAGCGAGCCGCCTGGTCAAAAGCAAAAAGCGAGCTTTTGAGCACTGCCACCGGCGGCGATATGAGCGACCTGTTTGCACGCGAGGACGAGCGCCGCGACGCCCTGGACGCCGAGCGCAATGAGGCCTGGCGCTACAAATCGTGCGAGCGCAAAAACCGTTACGACACGCGCGTCGAGGCCGAGGCAGTTATGGCCGACTGCGAAAGCCGCGGGCGGCGCGGTTTGGCCTGCTACAAATGCGAATACTGCGGCGGCTGGCACCTGACGTCGCACCCTTGGAAATAGGCACCGCATCGGCACGGCACTGACGGAGCGCCAACCGTCGCACGCAAGCTATGGACGCGGCGGTACCAAAACGTCGTAGCGAACGGCCTTGCCCGCAAGTTGATAGCTCGGCTTAACGCCGGCAAGCAGTGGCCCCTTCACCGGTCGCTTGATAACGACCTTGCGCGGGCGCACCGCAAGCGCAGCTTCAACCAGCGTCTCCTCATCGGCGCACGGCTGTTCCAGATGATGCAAGAGTTGGAACTTCTTTTTGACCGCCGCGCTCTTGGTGCGTTCGGGAAACATGGGGTCCAGATATACCACGTCGGGAGTCGCGAGCTCGCCCTGCTCGATTAGCTCAGTTACATGGTGAAGGCCGGCAATGCTGTCCTCGCCGGCATGTAAGCGCATGCGCGCCACAGCTGTCGCAAGCGCCGGATCATCTGCCGCGCGATCCAAGGCATCCTTGAGGAGCGCCGCGATCACGCAATCCTGTTCATATAGATCGACGGAAAAGCCCGCGGCAGCCAGCAGCAGCGAATCCTCGCCAAAGCCTGCCGTGGCGTCAATCGCCCATGGGCTCTCGATGCCTTTTGTGCGCGCGGCCTTTACCAGCAGCTCTTGCTGCAGACGGCCCCGCTTGAGCCGCGGAAGCATGCGGCCAAAATCGGCACGCAGCTCCATCGTGCCGTCGGTGAGCGTGAGGCCCTCGGGCTTCCCGGTCAGCTCAAGCCCCGCGGCCCGAGCAACAGAAAAGGGATCGACGACACCCATGGACACTCCTTAACAAGCAAAACGAATACGTGAGCGCCGTTCATGTCGGCACCCAACCGTCCGCTATTGTCCCACATGCGACATGGCCCACAGCATCCCAATGCAAAGCACCGCCATCAATCCCGTGCACACGGCAGCGATCGCAGAATCACTTATGCGCCTTCCCAACGACCGCGGTTCACGCACTTGCCCTGCTCCGTACATCATGGCTCCTCCTTGAGACCAGCTCTTACCATGGACCCATCATCGCAGCGCCGCGCATACGCTGCCATCGATTTGACTTACGCCCAGCTTTCTTTTTTGAAAGGTTGGACCGTGCGGGCAAGAGACGCTTTCAAACGCATGCATCGCCGCGTTGAACTACAATGTGCTTCACCATATGTGCAGTACATTGGGTGCGCCAAGTTGGCGTACTCGTATCGAAAGGACCAGCCATGAGCTTCACTCGCAAGACTCTCAAAATCCTTGCTCTCATCTACTTTGTTTTGGGCATCGCCAGCCTCGTCACCGCCGGCGTCGGTATCGCCACGGGCGGTCTCGATTCCACGTACGGTTCGTACGCCACGCTCGCAGCGATCGTGCTTATCGCCAAGGGTCTCGTCGACCTTGCCGCAGGCGTCGCCGGTATCAAGGGCGCCAACAAGCCTTCGCAGGTGGACGGCGCGTTTAAGCTCGGTATTGTTGCCGCGGTCGCCACGCTTGCCCAAGCGGTGCTCACGCTTCCCGCGTTTGGCGGCGACGCCATCAACTTTGGCGCCTTTGTCATCGTGGTGTACGACCTGTTCTTTGTTCAGCAGGCACACGCCGTTAAGGCCGAGAACAAGGACCGCCTATAAGCGCTCGCTTCTCATAACCTCTGCAGCCAAGCAACTAAAAAGGGCCGATCGCGCATCTCCGCGGTCGGCCCTTTACGTTTGCCCAGATAAAACCTACCAAAATAAACCTGTCCCTTTTTGGCAGGTTGTTAGCTGTGGCGGTACTCGGCGATGATGAAGTCGATGTCGGTCTGAAGGGTATCCAAATTTGCCAGGCGCTCTTTGTCGGCGGGGCGCGTGCGGTAGTAGTACGGCGTCATCTGGAACACCGCCTCGATGTCCGCCTGGGTCTGAAGCGTAATATTCGCAGACACCCGCTGCGTTCCGACCAACTCGAGCTCGGTGGTCTTCGGCAGCTTCTCATCGTTAAGGTACGGCGTGTCGTAGAGTACCTCCTTGAGCCCAAAGAGGTGACGAGCACCCGGCACCACGGTGTAGAGCGAACCCTCCGGCGCCAGCACGCGGGCAAACTCGCGCTCGTTAAAGGGGGCAAAGAGCTCGGTCACCATATCGAAGGCGCCATCGGCCACGGGGATGTCCTTCATGTTGGCCACGAAGTAGGTCGCATCGCCGCGCTTGGCGGCCAGGCGCACCATCTCCTTGCCCAGGTCAAAACCGTAAGCATCTACGCCCGGCACCGCGCCCATGGCACTGGTGTAATAGCCCTCGCCACAGCAAATATCGAGCAGCGTCATGGGGCCGTTCGCAGACGTGGCGCGCCCAGACACCTGCTTGCGCACCAGCTCGACCATCGCATCGCGCAACGGCGCGTAGTATCCACGGTTCAAAAAGTCACGACGGCTGCGCGCCTGCGACTTGGGATCGCCCATGGAGTCGCCGCTCTTGGACGAGCGCAGTAGATATAGATAACCCTCGCGCGCACGGTCAAACCGGTGTCCGCCCGCGCATGCGGCCCCACGCTCATCGTCCACCAACGGTTCATGGCAAACGGAACACAACAACATGGCAACTCCTTAGCGCGAACAACACAACGCCCACCATTGTCGCACGCCTTCCCCACCTAGTCATTGGGGACGTTCTTGAATGACTAGTTAGAAGAGATAAGGAGTGTCCCCAGCTGCCGACAGAAAAGGAACGTCCCTAAGTGCCGATAGGAACACCCAATGACTAGTCGATTAGGAGTATCATCATCTGCGCAAATAAGCACGAAAGAGCATGTTAGAGATTGAGAGCGTATGGCTGATACCGCATCTAAGCACATTGACATGACCACCGGCTCGTTGTGGCGCAATATTCCCCTGTTCGCCTTCCCCGTGGCCGCCACGAGCATCTTGGAGCAGCTGTCGAACCTCATCGCCACGGTCATTATCGGTAACTTCTCGGGCGACCAGGGAACCCTCGCCATGGCGGCGGTCGGCTCCAATGTTCCGCTTACCAGTCTTATGCTCAACCTGTTTATTGGCATGTCGCTTGGCTCCAATGTGGTCATCGCCAACGCTATCGGCCGCAACGATCAGAATATGGTCAACCGCGCCGTCCATACCTCGATTTTAATGGCGCTCGTGGGTTTTATCGTCATCGCGCTGGGCGAGATCTTTGCCGAGCCCATGCTCGCCGCGCTCAACGTTCCCGCCGAGACCATGCCGCTCGCTTCGCTCTACCTGCGCGTCTTTTTGCTGAGCATGCCCTCGATTTTGCTCTACAACTTTGAGGCCGCGATCTTCCGCTCCGTCGGCATCACCCGCATGCCGCTGCAGGCGCTTGCCGTGTCCACCGTCCTCAACATTGGCCTGGACCTCATCTTTGTCCCTGTACTCCACTGGGGCGTCGCGGGCGTCGCCATCGCCACCGCCATCGCTTACACCGTCAGCGCCGCTACGCTCTTTATCCGCCTACTCAAGACCGACTCCGTCGTCCGCGTCACCCCACGCGACCTGGCTATCGACCCCGTCGCCCTCAAGCGCATCGTCAAGATTGGCCTGCCCGCCGGCATCCAAAGCGCCGTCTTTGCCGTCGCCAACATCATCATCCAGTCCGCCATCAACAGCCTGGGCACCGAGGTCATGGCGGCATCGAGCGCCGCTATGAGCTTGGAGTACGTGTGCTATAACCTGCTCAACAGCTTTAGCCAGGCTTGCACCACCTTTGTGGGACAAAACCACGGTGCCCGCCAGATCGACCGCTGCACCAAAACGCTCAAGGTCTGCCTGGTCGAAGGCGGTATCGTCGCGCTCACCACAATTATCGTTATTGTCGGCCTGGGGCGTGAGATCTTGTCGCTGTTCAACAGTGATCCCAACATCGTCTCGATCGGCTATATCCGCGTGTGCTCGATCTTCCCGGCGTACGCCTTTAGCATGTTCTACGAAAACATGTCCGGCTACCTGCGCGGCTTTGGTATCTCGCTCACGCCCGCCCTCATCACCATGATCTGCGTCTGCGGCATCCGCTTCTATTGGGTGTTCTGCGTGTTCCCGCACTTCCGCACCTTTGCGAACATCATGATGGTCTACCCCATCAGCCTGGGCACCACGGCGTTCTTTATGGTCGTGGCGGTGCTACTCTGCCACCCGGCACGCACCTATCGCGCCACCCAAGCCAAAGCGACAGCCCGCTAAACACCGCACCCAACGCTACGCCAGTCATTAATTGACAATATGCGAGCTCATATAGTCGATAAAGCGCCTCGTGGCGATAGGCATGGTGTCCCAGCTGCGCCAGGCCGCCACCACGTCGCGCGAGGGGGCATGCACGATGGGCCGCACACGAATATCGGCTCGCATGCCCTCCACAGTACGACGGTAGAGCATGCTCACGCCTAGGCCCTCCTCCACCATCGCCATGATGGTGTAGTCGTCGGTGACCTCGCTCGTCACGTGCGGCGACAGGCCATGCGCCGCGAATGCATCGAGCACCAGGCTCTGTTCGCCCTCATCCAGAAGCACAAACGGCTCGGAAGCCAGGTCGGCGAGTGTCACCTTTTCCTTTTCCGCCAGCGGATGCGCGACAGGCAACAGTGCCACCAACTCGTCGTGATAGACCACGCGCTTCTCGAGGCCAGCGGTAAACCCGCGTGCCGTAAAGCAAAAATCGACCACGCCATCGTGCACCCATTGGGCGTTGCGCGTGTAATCGCCCTGCTTGAGGGTAAAGCGTACGCCCGGGTGCAGGGCTCCAAAATCGTGGATCACGCGCGGCAACACGGTTCGACTCACGTTGGTAAACGTCGCGATTCGAATATCGGTCGACGAAAGCCCCAGCAGCTCCTGCCGCTTGCCCTCGAGCTCGAGCTCGGCGGTCACAATCTGGCGCAGGTACGGCAGATATTGTTTACCGTCGCGCGTAAGCGAAACGCCCTGCTTTCCGCGCTCGATAAGCGTGGTGCCCAGCTCGCGCTCGAGCGCCTTGACGGCCTGGCTCACCGCACTTTGCGTATAGCCCAACTCGTCCGCCGCGCCTTTAAGGCTGCCGCGGTCGACCACCATACAAACAATCTGATACCGCGATGCCATCGTGCCTCCACATCAATGCAGCCGTAAAACGTTTTGCCAGCGCTTTTCGCGCCTACTTTAGCGTTTCTTAATCATACTGAAGATACATTCGCTTTACTACATCAACATCTGAGAGCAGAATCCTTTGTGCGAAACCGTTCTGTAACAAAAGGAGTCCCATGGATCGCAAAAAAGCAATCGCGCTCTCATTTTCCGTTCCCGTCGCATGGGGCTTTTCGTATCCCCTCATGAAGATCGGCATGGACAGCATGAACGCCACGAGCATCGTCGCGTTGCGCTGCATCATCGCCTTTGTGGCCTGTCTGCTGCTCTTCCACAAGCGCGCGTTCCGCATCAACCGCGACCTTATGGTTCGTGCCGCTATCATCGGCGCCATTATGGCAACCGAGCTCACCTGCATGTGCTTGGGCTCCAGCCTCACTTCTGCCTCCACTGCCGGCTTTTTGCAGAGCCTGACGGTCGTGATCGTGCCGTTTGCCAACGCCGCCCTGCTGCGCCGCGCCCCCGAGCGCAAGGTGCTCATCGGCACGGCTATCGTCACCTGCGGCATGCTGCTGCTCTCGGGCGCCGACTTTACCAGCCTGAATCCCGGCGCGATCATCATGCTGCTCTCGGCCTTTATCTATGCCAGCCACATTATCGTGGCCAAGCGCTTTGTCGAAGAAGTCGATCCGCTGTCCCTGGGCGTTTGGCAGCTGGGCTTTGGCGGCCTGTTCTCGGGCATTGCCGCATGCGTCTTTGGCGGTTTCGCACTTCCCAGTACGCCCAGCGAGATCGTGGTCGTCGTTGCCCTCGCGCTCATCTGCTCTGCCTACGGCTTTATCACCCAGACGCTCGTGCAGCCCCACGTGCCCGCCGAGACCACCGGTTTCGCCTTCTCGCTCGAGCCGGTCTGCTCCGCCGTCTTTTCGTTCTTCCTGGTCGGCGAGGTCCTGAGCCCCATCGCCTTCTTTGGCGCCGCCCTCATCCTCACCGGCGTCATGGTAGCAACCGTCGAGCTTCCGCGCCTCCGCGCACATGGACAGGCTCGCATGGCAGGAGCGCCCGAGCACGTCTCGTAGACCCCACTCTTCATACAGCCGCGGCATAAAGGCAACCGGTGCGCCTTTACAATAGATGCCAGCAGAGCATCTGACGTAAAGGAGCCCCATGGACGCCGCGACCCGCGACCGCAACATAGCAACTTGGTTGGGCGATGCACCGCAGCCGGTACGTGACACTACGAACCAGCTGCTCGAGCGCATCGCCCTTTTGCGTGCCGAGCAGACTATCTACCCAGCACA
>DXMX01000073.1:533-1077 GCA_019413955.1 Collinsella sp. | reverse complement strand
GCCTACACGCCGGCCGACCAGGTCAAGGTTGTCATCTTGGGTCAAGACCCCTATCACGGACCCAACCAGGCAATGGGGCTGTCGTTCTCGGTCCCCGCGACGCAAACCAAGTTGCCACCGAGCCTGCGCAACATTTACAAGGAACTCAAAGCCGATCTGGGTTGTCCCATTCCCGCCACGGGAGACCTAACCCCATGGGCACAACAGGGCGTCCTGCTCCTCAACACTACGCTCACCGTGCGCGAGCATGCCGCCAATTCGCACGCCAAACTAGGCTGGAGCGCGCTCACCGACTACGTTATCGAGCGCTGCTGTCAGCTGCCCCAACCGGTAGTCTTTTTGGCATGGGGTCGCTTTGCCCAGCAGATGGTCGAAGGTAAGCTCGTCGCAACCGGTGCGGGCAAGGCAACCGGCAAGTTCTGCCTGGCCTCCACGCACCCCTCGCCGCTTTCGGCCAACCGTGCCACGGCAGAACTCCCCGCCTTTATGGGATCGCGTCCCTTCTCGGCAGCCAATCGGCTACTCGAACAGCACGGCTCGACCC
>DXMX01000073.1:0-523 GCA_019413955.1 Collinsella sp. | reverse complement strand
GGACTTGCCTCGGCTAAAAATCGATACATCAAAAACGCGCCCGACGGCTTTCCATCGGGCGCGTTTCCTATTCGGGCCAAATAAATTGTGTGCGGCCGGCCTCGCCGCCATCGATCAGCAGACTCTGCCCGGTCATAAACCGGTTGGTCACGCCCACAAAGTGGATCCACTCGGCGATCTCTTGGGCAGTGGCCCAGCGCTTAAGCGGCGTGAGCTCCATAATCTGGTTCCACAGGTGTTCGTCTTCCATCACGCAACGGTTGAGCGGCGTGATAACGCCACCCGGGTCCACACTGTTGGCGATAGCCTGCGGCGCCAGACGGTTTGCAAGGTTCTTGGTGTAGGCGATAACGCCGCCCTTGCTGGCGGCATAGTCGGGAAACTCCGATCCCGTATGCCCGCTCGCCGACCCCACATTGACCACGGATTTGATAGCCGGCGCCGGCTTGGCGGCAAGCCCCTCCCCCGCAAAGGCGTAGCGCTCGGTCACGTTGATGGTGCCATACAGGTTGGCGGCGATGTC
>DXMX01000072.1 GCA_019413955.1 Collinsella sp. | reverse complement strand
CAGCTAAATAGCCATTTAGCGTAGTGTTGAGTCGGATTATATTCGAGATAGAGTCGCATAGTGTAACGATTGAGTCTTGCGTCGGGCGATCGGGCAGGGGGATTGGCATCTGTGCGTAAGTTTTAGCATTGATATTGCCTCTGGTGCTGCCGGTGTTAAAAGAGGCCACCCAGTCCCAATAAGCTTTCGACTGGGCATAGTATTTGACATAGCGAGGATTAACTTTCTTATCGTCCAGCGAGAAGCGAATTAAGAAGCCCGCGAAGGCAAACTCGCCGTCGCGAGAATCGTAGTAATAATTCCTTCCGGTACTGTTGCCCGTTCTGGCGAAAACGATATCGCCATCTCTCAGCATGTATTTGTAAGCGGCGGGGTCGTCTACCGATTTGCGGTCGTTCCAATTCAGGGTGCCGTCGTCGTTGATATCCGTAATACGAAGATATGCAGGTAATTCCGCATCATAATCAACTGCCGAAGCGGCGATACCGTATTTTCCGTCGCCGAGACTGAGTTCTCCAAGAGTCGCAACGCTAAAGTTCATATCCAATCGCCTCCAGATTCTTCTTAATCTGCTCCTGCAGGCGGTTGGACTCTTCAAAGCACTTTGATATTTCGCTGGTTAGGCGTGCCATCTTCTCCTCAAACGGCTCACCGTCGTCTTCGACCTCGGCAATGCCTACGTAGCGACCGGGCGTCAGGATGAAATCTTGCTTGGCGATTTCATCCAAATCTGCTATGGCGCTGAACCCCTTCACGGGCTCGAACTCGCCCTTGCGGAAGGAGTCGAATGCGGATGCAACTTTATTGATGTCCTCTTCGGTAAACTCGCGTAGTTTGCGAGAGACCATGGTGCCCATTTCGCGGGCATCGATGAATAGCGTCTTGCCGGACTGAGCCTTCTTCTTGTTCAGGATCCACAGGCACACGGGAATTTGGGTGCTGTAGAACAGCTGCCCCGGCATGGCTACAATGCCCTCGACCAAATCGTCCTCTACGATAGCGCGTCGAATATCGCCCTCGCCGCTCGTCTGGCTCGAGAGCGACCCGTTTGCCAATACGAGGCCAATCTTGCCCGTGCCGTTAAGATGCCAAATCATATGCTGCATCCAAGCGAAGTTAGCGTTGCCCGTGGGCGGCATGCCGTACTTCCAACGTACGTCTTCCTGCAGCGCTTCGCCGCCCCAGTTCTTGAGGTTGAAGGGTGGGTTTGCCAACACATAGTCAAACTTTTCATTCTTGTGCTGGTCGGCGCTGAAGGTGTCAGCATAGTTGCCCAAATCGGCCTCGATGCCGCGAATACCGAGGTTCATCTTTGCGAGCTTCCACGTGGTAGGGTTGCTCTCCTGGCCAAAGATGGTGATGTCCTGTACCACGTTGCCGCCATGGTGCTCGACGAAGGCGGCGGACTGCACGAACATGCCTCCGCTACCACAGCAGGGGTCGTACACGCGACCGTGGAAAGGCTGGAGGATTTCAACCAGCGTGCGCACGATGCACGACGGCGTATAGAACTCGCCGGCGTTTTTGCCTTCCATTGATGCGAATTTCTGCAGGCAATATTCGTATGCTCGCCCTAACAGGTCTTTCTCGCTCTCGTTGTCGGTCATTTGTACATTTGTGAATAAGTCGACGACGTCGCCTAAACGTCGCTTGTCTAGTTCGGGACGAGCGAAGTTCTTGGGCAGCACGTCCTTGAGCTTGTCATTCTCGCGTTCGATGGCGCGCATGGCATTGTCGATGATCTGGCCAACTTCGGGCGTATGTGCCGCCTGTGCGATATTCGCCCAACGTGCCTCTTCGGGAACGAAGAAGACATTCTGCTCCATGTAGCAGTCGCGATCTTCTTCGTCGCCGTAACCTTCTGCGACGAGTTCTAGGTAACGTTCGTCAAAACGGTCCGAGAGGTACTTCAGGAAAATAAGGCCTAATACGACGTTTTTGTACTCGGCAGCGTCCAGGTTGCCGCGCAGCACGTCTGCGGCGTTCCACAATTGGTCCTCAAAGCCAACGTCGGCCGTGTTCTTCTTGGTGTCCTTAGCCTTGCTTTTAGCCATGCTGTTTTAACTCCCTATGCTGCATTGTCGGCCCAGAGTTCGCACTGATCCATCACGGTGGCCAGTGCCGACTCCATGCCCTCTGGCGGATACTTATGATGTTTGAGCAGGCGCTTAATTGCAACACGCATGGCAGCGCGAGCACTTTGCTTTTTCTGCCAATCGACCGTGCGCATTTCGCGCATCTTCGCAGTAAGCTCCTGCGTGATGGCGACCAACTCGTCATTTTTCTCGCGATAGTAATCAGCGACTGCCTGCGGTTGTGTTAGCGCCTCGTAAAACGCAAACTCCTCTTCGCTAAGCCCAAGCTCCTTTGCCTTTTGGTTTTCGGAAAGCATCTCTTTCGCCATCTTGAGCATTTCTTCGAATACCTCAGCGTTGGTGAGCTGTCCATTTAGATAGCTATTTACCATGCTTTGCATGAGTTCCGAGTACTTTTTTGCCTGCGTTACGCTCTTCCTGCGGTAGCCCTTAATCTGGTCGTCGATGAGTTTTTTCAACAACTCGTAAGCCAAGTTCCTCTCTTTCATACGCGAGAGGCTCGACAGAAACTTGGGATCAAAAATCGAAACCGTTTCGTCTTCCACCTTAAACAGGTCTATTACGCCGTCGGTATAGACGGTGTTCTGTTCGAGTAGCGCATTGATACGCTCATTTACCTGCTTAAGGGTAAGTTTGCCTCCGTTTTTGCTGCGGGCGCCGCCCTGCTCGGTGAGCTGAAGGATGAGCTCTCGAACAACCTGGAAATAGCCAGCCTCGATGCGCTGCATGTCTGTTGCGCGACTTTTGGCGAGTCCATAGGCTTTGAGCATGACTCCTGCCTGCTCAACAAAGTCGCGGGCAGCATCTTCGTCGCCGGGTGCAAGGATATGATTTACTCCACCCGTTATGAGTTCGCTTCGACGTGCGGCGGACTCGGTGCTCATGAATTCCGAATAATCGTATCCGAACATTTTGTCGCGACAGACCGCCAGCTTTTCCAAGAACTTAGGATAGGCGGTTTTCCCGATATCCATGTCGCCGTATTTCTTTTGGTCGCGCTTGGTGTAGTCCTTCATGGCGCGTTTAAGGGCGTTGGCTATGCCTACGTAGTCAACAACCAATCCGCCAACCTTGTCTTTGTATACTCGGTTTACGCGTGCGATTGCCTGCATCAGGTTATACCCGCGCATGGGTTTATACACATACATGGTGGCAAGGCTCGGCACGTCAAAACCGGTGAGCCACATGTCTACGACGATTACGATTTTAAGCGGGTCGGCGTCATCCTTAAACCGCTTTGCCATCTCCTTCACATGGGCCTTATTGCCTACAACGTCGAACCACCACTCGGGGTCTTGATTGCCCATGGTCATGACAACGCCGAGCTTGCCCTCGTCCTTCCAAGAGGGTCGCAGCTCGCATATACGTTGATATATAGCCATGGCAGCGGGGCGCGAATACGCAACGATCATTGCCTTGCCGGTGAGTTCGTGCGCACGGTTGGTCTCATAGTGCTCTACGATGTCCTGACATAGGGCATCGATGACTTCGGGTGCACCTAGAACGGCGTCCAGATTTGCAAAGTTGCGCTTGCTTGCGTCAATGGTTTCGGCGTTAGCCTGCTCGGTGAGCTTTTCGTACTCATCATCAACTTTTGCAAGGATGCCCTGATCCAGCTTGAGTGCGACGACGCGGCTCTCGTAGAACACGGGTCGAGTTGCATCGTCCTCTACTGCCTGAGTCATGTCGTAGACGTCGATATAATCGCCGAAAACCTCGCGAGTCGATCGATCTTCGGCAGAAATAGGGGTGCCGGTAAAGCCGATGAAGGTCGCATTCGGAAGGGCGCGGCGGATGAGCAACGCGGTGCCCGTGTGCTTCTTACCGTCACGGTCGTATTTCTCCTCGAACCCGTATTGTCCGCGGTGCGCCTCATCTACCATCACCACGACGTTCTTGCGCTCGGAAAGGGCGACGGCCTCTTCCTCGAACTTCTGCATGGTGGTGAAAATGATACCGTTGGCGCGGCGGCTCGAGATCTGCTGCGCAAGATCGGCGCGGCTCTGCGCCTGAACGGGCGTCTGGCGCAGGAAATCTGAGCATCTGGAGAACTGTGCGAACAGCTGCGAGTCGAGGTCGTTGCGGTCGGTGATCACCACGATGGTGGGGCTGTCGAGTTTCTCTTCGAGCAGATGGGCAAGGAAAACCATCGAAAGCGACTTGCCCGAGCCCTGCGTGTGCCAGAAGACGCCGCCCTTGCCGTCGCCGCCGATGGCCTCATGCACGCTCTCGAGTGCCTTGTTTACCGCGAAGTACTGATGGTACCCCGCGAGGATTTTCGCGTCCTCGGAGAACAGGATGAAGTTCTTCAGGATGTCGATGAGCCGCTCCTTGGGGAACATACCGTCCAGAGGCGTCTTCCAATCGGCGTACTGGGTGGCCTCGTAGCTTCCATCGACGCTCTTCCACTCAACGAAGCGCGACTCGTTGGCGGTGATCGTGCCAACCTTGGTGTGAAGCATGTCGCTGGTGACGCAGAAGGCGTTGTACACGAAAAGCGATGGAATCTGTCGTTTGTAGTTTTGAATCTGTTGGTAGGCATCTTCGCTGTCAGCGTCGGCACGAGCGGGTGACTTCAATTCAAAGAGAACGAGCGGAAGCCCGTTGACGAATACGATGACATCTGGACGTTTGTTGGTGCCACACTCGATGTAGGTCCACTGGTTAACAACGTGGAAGCAGTTCTTTTCGGGATTGTCGTAATCGACCAAGCGCACGATGTCCGTATGCTCTTCTTTGCCGTCAAACCAGCTTGTCTCCACACCGTTCTGGAGCATGTCCATAAAGATGCTGTTCTTGGCGATGAGGTCGCTGCCCTCGATTTCCTTTAGTTTAGTTATTGAGGCCTCAATCGCTCGTCGATTGAGCGTGGGGTTAATGCCCTCAATAGCGGGCCCAATGACGTCAGGTAGGAAGGCGTCGTCAAACGCGTCGGAGGAACGAGCGACATCAGGTCCATAGAGGTGCTCGTACCCCAGGCTCGTTTGCAAGTGGTCAATGATGCCTTGTTCGAAAGCATCCTCATTAAATGACGTTGAGGAGCTGTAGTCGACAGCAATCATGCGCACTCCTTACCTTATGCTTCTTCGACGTTGGTGAGCCTGTCCACCATTGCATTCTAGCAGTTAATCTTGCATATATTGGTATATCTGACACCCGTTAGTTGCCATTTGACTTATCGGTTGACCGCGCCAGAATGACAATTGGTGGCAAGGCTCTCTTACTTATTAAACTGGCTCCTATTTTCAGGCGCTCGTGTTGTGACAGTTGCTCAAGCGCTTGCTTGAAGCTGTTGTTGGTGATCTTGAGATCGTTTCCCGCTTGCATTTTAATGAGTGTCGAGCCGGAGGCGATGGCGGACGTGGTGCGATGGTGCCAAGAAAAGCGCCTAGACCTGGGCGAGGAACCGAGGCCGCGGGAGCTTTTATATTTCTTTGATCGCATGGATTGTCTGTTCTGTTGGCCGCGCCGGCGTTGTTTCTTTGCTCTCGTTCGCGCGGAATCCACTTGTGGCGGTAGGTGTAAATAAACGGCGGAGCGGCTGGAAAAGAGCCGCCTCGCTGGATAAAATCAGGTTGTGCCGCGGAACCCGCTCCTCAGTCGGTCAACTTTGGAAGCGCGGGCAACGCAGGTTCTATCGTCTTAAAGGGTCGGCTGCAACTGACCCTTTTCCATGACTCCCTTCGCTATCCGTTACTGCTTATATTCCCGCCAGATCGAGTAGAGGTTCCGGGCAATGCCGGTCACATACATCGAGAGGCGCCGGATTTCAAGAAACAAGTTCATAGGCTTCACCCCAACCAGAGATGGAGCGTTGCCCGTAGGCGGATTCCGCGGTGGTCAAGATTTCACCTCACAGGCCGCGGTGGGAGACATCCTACCCCCATGGTTTGGAACAGTGCCGATCTAACGGGCAATCAAGTCTCTAGCACTCTTTGAATTGAGCAAGCATCTGTTCGAAGAAGCATAGTTCGGATGGCTCATAAATGAGCGAACCGCCGTCCGCGGTCCTGTAGAGCCCGCAGGGGAGGTAACGCCCGTCGGGGAGGACGTAAAGGCATTCTTCCTCCCTCAGCCCCGCTGGGAGTATCGGGGTTTCGTTTTCGTCCATTTGGAACTCGTCTATATTCGCGATCTCTCTTTCCATGGTGCCCCCTGGTCAGTTTCTATCGTAAGTGCGCCCTAAAACAAACACTGCTCAATCAGCTCTTTTCCGCGTAGAGTGTCGATCCACTCCTGTGGGATGGCTTTGAGACCGTAGGCCGTGCCGGCGAGGGCGCCGGCGACGGCTGCGGTGGTGTCGGTGTCGTCGCCCAGATTGACGGCGGCAAGCACGCAATCTTCGTAGCTGTTGGTGTTGATAAAGCACCAACTGGCGGCCTTAAGGGTGTCGCGCACGAAGCCGCCGGACCTGATTTCCTGCTCAGGCACACCTTTCAGATGAAGCGCCCACGAGGGAAGCGTGCCGTTCATCACGCCCCTCATCAGCTCGACAAATATGACGCATGCATCGGTCGACGTTCTGTGGGCGTGCGTTATCGCGGAGACCTCGCAGATCTCGTCGTCAGTCGCGTCGACAAACGCCAGGGGCGCGATGCGCATGAGTGAACCGTTGCCGTTGTCGCGTTCGCCGGAGCCGCCTTTGCCGGTGTGCAGGGCGCGGGCGGTCGTGCCGCCATAATCGAAAACGCCGTCGATCGTATACTCGCCACGGGCAATCCAGCTTACGAACTTGTCGCGCATGTCTGCGGTGTCGATGTGCCCGAGCTCCCTAATCGAGTCGCAGGTAGCAAGCGTCATAGATGTGTCGTCGCTCCAGGTGCCGGCGGCCATCCCATGCGTGCCGTAGCCGATCATGTCGCTGCATTCGAACGTGCCGCGGGGCCTGAACTCGTAGGGAACGCCCAGCGCGTCGCCGACGGCAAGCCCATAGATGCAGTCGCGCAGTGTCGTTTTCGGTCTGTCTGTCATGGAGCGCTCCTCTTATGTCGGGGGATATGAAACGCCGTCGGGGGCATCGGTCGCAACGTGCCGCTACCCTTGCGCTTCGCCATTAGTCGCTTCGTTGATGGCGCGGTACTCGGCACTCAGCTCGCGCGCCAGCTCTTCCTTGCTTGGAAGATACGGCAAGTATTTGGCGGCAAACACTTGGTCGTTGTCTTCGGGCAGCGTGTACTCGACGATCGAGTCGCTTTTGTCCGCGCAGAGCACGATGCCTATGGGCGGATTGTCGCCTTCGTTCATGAGCTCGCGCGTGTAGTAGTTCACATACATTTGCATCTGGCCCAGGTCCTGATGCGTAAGGTCATCGGTCTTAAGGTCGATGAGCACGAAGCAGCGCATCAGATAGTTGTAAAACACAAGGTCAATATAGAAATGGCGCCCATCAAAGGTGATGCGCTTTTGGCGCGCCTCGAAAGCGAAACCACGGCCAAGCTCCAGCAGGAACTTCTGAAGATGCGTGATGAGCGCCTGCTCTAGATCGCTCTCGCGAAACGTAGCATCGTCCGAGAAACCTAAAAACTCCAGTACATATGGGTCGCGGATGATATCCTCGGGGCGACGAGCCGGGGCGCTCTCTTGGATTTCCTGGGTGACGGCCTCTTTGTCCTTGCTGGTAAGTAGGCGCTCGCGGAACATGGTGTTGATCTGGCGTTCGAGCTGACGCGTGCTCCAGCGAGAATCGGCGCATTCGTTCATGTACCAGTTGCGAGCTTCGGGGTCAGGAATGCGTATTAACCTGCGGTAATGTGTCCAGCTCAATTCGGGACGCAGTGAGTCCCGAATTGGAAACGCAAGATAGAACTGACGCATTTTGCGCAGCTCTCTTGCTTCAAAACCTTTACCAAAATCCTTAGTAAGTCTGATTGCGAGGGCCTTGAGCAGCGCCTCTCCATACTTGGCGCGCTCCTCTCCGCCCTGCTCATCAACAATGCTCTTGCCGATCTCCCAATACGCCTCAACCATCGCAAAGTTAACGGCGGTATAGGCCTTGTCGCGAGCGGCGTTGAGAATCGAGGAAACCTGCTTGTAAAAAACTTCTGGTACGATTGCCGATTCTCCACGGTTTACCAGTTCGCCCATCACTGTCGCCCCACTTTCCTCTTGTGGAATGCATCTTTATCGCATTTAGTTTAAAGCCTCGCGCGGACACGAATTGCTGTGCTGTCTGGCACCTTCGCATGGGAGTCTTGCGGTGACTAAAATGTGGTCATAGAAGCAGCTTTAGCGAACCCCGCGGGAGTGACACGCATGGATAACAACACTTTGCTGTTCCAGGACAAAGGTTCGGGTAGGTTTAAAGACGTTAAAATCTACCCCAACCGTATTGAGGTGCTCAAGAAGGGCACTTTCGGCGGCAAGCACACCGAGATTGTCTATCTTAAGGACATCACAGGGGTCAACAGGATCAAGGGCCGCAATGTTTTTCTTCGCAACAGGCTGTTAACTGCCTGTGTCTTTTGCCTGAGCAGCCGCTTCCGGGCGCAGGAATTCGTCAACGTGCTCAATATGGCGATGTGACCGGGCGCTTTCGAACACAAAAAAAACCGGGATGCAAGGAGTCGCACCTTGCATCCCGGCTGAGCTAAAACGGCGCTGCTGCATGTTGTTGGAGCTTTAGCGCTTGATCTCGATATCGTCGAGCTTGACGTCCATGGCCTCGGTCTTGGCCTTGGCGATGTCGTCGGCAAACTCCAGAGACTTCATCATGGTCTCGACGGCGTCCTTGTGTTCCTCGACGTTGTCGATGCGCACGTACACGCTGCCGCCGTCAACGTCGGTGAAGTACTCGGTCGTCAC
>DXMX01000071.1:5689-8966 GCA_019413955.1 Collinsella sp. | reverse complement strand
TGACGGTCGTCCTCGAGCTCAAAGCCCTCGGCCTCGGGGTCCACGGCGGGCTGGGATGCAGCCTGGCCGTGGTCGTTGAGGAAGCCCGGCAGCTTGCCGTTGCGGGCAGCGTCCATAAAATCCGAAGCCAGCGACTCCTCCAAGATCTCAGAGCAAGCGGCGACGCACTCGTCGCAGATAAAGATGTTGGTCGGGCCCTTTACGAGACGGCGTACCTGCCCCTGCTCTTTTCCGCAGAAGGAGCAGCGGATGGGGTTGCCGTTCTCGTCAAAGTTGTCCTGCATGTTACCTGCCATCCTAGGCGTCCTTCGCGGCGAGATCGCGCGAGGTGACGATACGGTCGACCAGGCCGTAGTCGAGGGCCTCGGCAGCAGTCAGATAATTGTCGCGCTCGGTGTCGGCTTGGACCTTCTCGATGGGCTGGCCCGAGGCATCGGACAGGATCTGGTTGAGCTCGCGACGGGTCTTCTTGATCTCCTCGGCCACGATCTCGATCTCGGTCTGCTGACCCTGGGCACCGCCGCTGGGCTGGTGAATCATGACCTTGGAGTGCGGCAGGCAGAAGCGCTTGCCCTTGGCGCCGGCCGAAAGCAGCACAGCGGCCATGGATGCAGCCATACCGACGCAAATGGTGGAGACCTGCGGCTTGATGAAGTTCATAGTGTCAAGAATCGCCAGGCCGGAGTAGACCTCGCCACCGGGCGAATTGATGTAGAGCGAGATATCCTTCTCGGCATCCTGGCTCTCAAGATGCAGCAGCTGGGCAACGACCAGGTTGGCGCTGACGGAGTTGATCTCCTCGCCCAAGAAGATGATGCGGTCGTTGAGCAGGCGCGAATAGATATCGTAGCTGCGCTCGCCGCGCGGCGTCTGCTCGATAACGTATGGCACGAGGGCGGAATCGAACTTAGCGATCATACGCATCTCCATTTCTCTCTTGCGGACCAAATTGGTTCTAGATAAACGTACGGTGCCCGCATGCTATGCATTGGCTGGCACCGTACGAAGCAACCGGATAACCGGTGTATAACTTTACCCCATCACGGGCGCACGCATGCGCTCGCGGGCAAGGTGGCGAGAATTACTCGGCGTCCTTGGCGGTCTCGTCGACCTCGGTCACCTTGGCGTTCTCGACCAGGTGGTCGACGGCCTTGGAGCGACGGATGGACTCGCGAACGGCAGGCATGCGGCCATCGGCGATGAACTCGGCCTTGGAAGCCTCGACGTCCTTGACGCCGGCCTTCTCGAACTCGGCGTTGATGTCGTCCTCGGTGACCTCGATCTTGAGCTCACGGGCGAGGGCGTCGAGAGCCAGGGACTCACGGGCAACGTCGTTGGCCTGCTTGTGCAGGTCGCCGATGAACTGCTCCATGGTCAGACCGGAAGCGGGAAGCCAGGTGTCCAGGGTCATGCCGCGGGCAGCAAGGTTGGACAGGAAGTTCTGGCCAAGCTCCTCAAAGACGGACTGCTCGTAGTCGGCGTCCATCTCGTCGAGCTGCAGACGCTCAGCAAGAGCGGAGACGCAACGGTTCTCCTTCTCGGCCGGCAGGCGGGAAGCCTTGTCCTGCTCGATCTCGATCTTAATGGCGTCGCGCATGGCATCGATGCTGTCGAAGCCGAAGTCGGACTTGACAAGCTCGTCGGTGAGCTCGGGGGTGTTGCGGACCTTGATGCCCTTGACGGTGACCTCGACGGTGTGGGTCTCGGCCTCCTCGCCCTCCTCGACCTCGTCGGTCCAGGTGACGGTCTTGACGTCGTCAACGTTAGCGCCGATCAGGGCCTCGTTGAACTCCTTGGGGTTGCTGTCGCTACCGGCGATGAGCATGCGGCCCTCGGCGGCAAAGTTGTCGGCGTTCTCGACGGCCTTGAGGTCGACGGTGACGTAGTCCTCGGCCTCGACGGCGCGACCCTCGACGTCCTCGAAGGTGGCACGGTAGTTGAGAAGCATCTCGACCTGGTTGTTGATCTCGGACTCGGTGACCTCCGCAGGGGGCATCTCGATCTCGACAGCGTCGAAGGAGGAGAGCTCAGCGGCGGGACGCAGGGAGAACTCGACGGTGTAGGTGTAGTCCTCGTGATCCTTGGCGAGGTCGAGCTCCTTGTAGTCACCGTTCTTGGTGGGGACGATGTCCAGCTCGTTGAGGACGGCGGGCTCGTTGGCGGCGATCAGGTCGTTGGTGACCTGAGCGAGGGTAGCCTCGGCGCCAAGAGCGGAGTCGATGACCGGACGGGGGGCCTTACCGGCGCGGAAGCCCGGGAAGCGGTACTTCTTGGCGGTGTCCTTGTAGGCCTTCTTGATCGCGGCGTCGACGTCGGCGGCCGGGATGGTGACCGTAGCGGTGAGCTTGGCGTCCTTGACGTCAGAAGCGGTGATGTTCAACACGTTCCTCCTCATACTGCCCAGCTTATCTGAGGTGCTGGTACCTTTATGCAACAAGCGTCGCGAGGGCATAAGCCGACGCGGGTGCGTTGGTGCGGGCGAAAGGACTCGAACCTTCACGGGAATCCCACCAGAACCTAAATCTGGCGCGTCTACCAATTCCGCCACGCCCGCATGAGCGCACAGACTAGGAATGATAGCAGATACGAACGACAAGCGCACGCACACCTTTTACAGGCTCACGACCTCACCACGAGTGTAAAAGGCGGGGCGAGTTGCCCCGCCCCGCCAATTACGACTTGTTCGTTGACCCGCTACTCCCCCAGCAGGGCCTTCTCGGGCGTGATCGGCAGCGAGCGCACCTGGTGGCCGGTGGCGTGCGCCACGGCCGAGGCTACTGCGGCGAGTGGCGTGTTGATGACGACCTCGCCGATCGACTTGGCACCAAACGGACCCGTCGGCTCGTAACTCGGCTCAAAGGCCACGCGAATGCTGCCGATATCCAGGCGCGTGGGCAGCTTGTAGCTCATAAAGTTGCCGGTGCGCAGGCGGCCGCGGTCGTCGTGCTCGACGATCTCGTAGAGCGCGTGGCCGATACCCTGGGCAATGCCGCCCTCGGCCTGGACGCGCGCGAGCGCCTCGTTGATCACGGTGCCGCAGTCCACAGCCGCCGCGTAGTCCACCACGGTCACCTTGCCGGTAGCCTTGTCGACCTCGACCTCGGCAATGCCGGCCATAAACGGCGGAGGCGAAACGGGCAGGCAGGCAGAGGCATGCGAGGTGAGCGCGTCGCCGCCCGCGATGTTCTTGACGCACAGGTTGGCAAAGTCGCGCAGCGTGAGGTAGCGGTTCTGCTCACGCGCGGCACGCTCGTCGGACAGGCGCACATACTGACCA
>DXMX01000071.1:0-5679 GCA_019413955.1 Collinsella sp. | reverse complement strand
CACGTCCCACATCTGGGCGGCCTTGGCGCAGATCTTCTCGCGCAGCTCGGTCGCGGCGTTCTTGGCTGCCAGACCCGTCACGTACGTGCCCGAGCTCGCGTACGAGCCGGCGTCGAACGGCGAAACGTCGGTGTCCACGCCGCGCACCACAATGAGCGAGCTTTCAACGCCCAGCTCCTCGGCGGCAATCTGCGCCAGGATCGTGTCGACGCCCATACCGTTATCGGTGGCGCCGGTGCCGATGGTAATAAAGCCGTCCTCTTCCAGGCGCATGTCGATGCCGGCGATATCCACGTTGGAAATGCCCGAGCCCTGCATGGTGAGCGCGCAGCCCAGAGCACGCACGCGGTCGCCCAGGTCGACGGCTAGCGGCTTGTCGCGCCAACCGATCATGTCCATCGCGCGCAGCAGGCAGCGGTCGAGCGCGCAGGCGTTGAGCTTCTCGTTGTAGTACTGCGGCATGATCTCGCCCTCGTGCACCATATTCTTAAGGCGCAGGTCGGCGGGATCCATGTGCAGCATGTCGGCGAGCTCGTTGACGGCACTCTCCACGGCAAACTGGCCCTGGGTGGCACCGTAGCCGCGATACGCGCCGCCACGGTTGGTATTGGTGTAGACGGCGTCCCAGCTAAAGCGGCTCGCCTTCACGTGGTTGTAGATGGGCAGGCTCTTGTGGCCCGAGAGGCCGATCGTCGTGGTGGCATGCTCGCCATAGGCCCCGGCGTTGGACAGCGTATGCAGATCGATGGCCGTGATGGTGCCGTCGTTCATGGCGCCCAGCTTAACGGTCATCTGCATCTGGTGGCGCGAGTTGCCCGCGGTGATGGTCTCCTCGCGGGTGTAGCAGCAATAGCTCGGACGGCCGGTCTGCTGGGTGACGAACGCCACGAAGATCTCGCAGCAGCCCGTCTGCTTGGAGCCAAAGCCGCCGCCGATGCGCGGCTTAATGACCTGCACCTGCGACTGCGGGATGTCGAGCGACTGCGCGACCATGCGGCGCACGTGGAAGGGCACCTGCGTGGAGGTGGTCACCGAGATGCGGCCGAACGCGTCGGTCGTCGCGAAGGCGCGGAAGGTCTCCATGGGCGCGGTCTGGGTTGCCTGGCTGGTGTAAGTGCGGGTAAAGACAATGTCGCTCTGGGCGAAGGCCTCGTCAAGGTTGCCAAAATCGCTGGTACCGCTGCACACCAGGTTGCGCGGAACGTCGCCGCCCTGCGGGAACATAAAGGTCACGTCACCCTCGGGGTGGACCACGATGTCATTATCGAGCGCCTGGGTAAAGTCGAGCAGCGGCTCAAGCACCTCGTAGTCGACCTTGATGAGCTTGAGCGCCTTGTCGGCGGCCTCCTCGGTCTCGGCGGCGACGATCGCAACCTCCTCGTTTTGGTAGCGCACCAGGTTCTCGAGGATCAGGCGGTCGTAGGGACTCGGCTGCGGATAGCTCTGGCCGGCGATGGTAAAGCGGCGCTTGGGCACGTCCTCGTAGGTGTAGACGCCCACGACGCCGGGCACCTTCAGCGCGCGCGACGTATCGATGGAGCGGATCTTGGCGCGGGCATAGGGGCTGCGCTTAAGTTTGACGATGAGCGCACCGGCGGGCACCATATCGCCGGTGTAGACGGGACGACCCTCGAGCAGGGCCTTCGAGTCCTTCTTGGGCTGCTTCTTGGTGATCTGCTTGTACGCGACACCGTCGGAGCTCGTCTCGTTGACGGGCAGCTCGGGCATCTCAAAGCCCACCTGCACGCCGGACTCGTTGAGGAAGCGAACGATGGCGCGCAGCTGGCTCTCGTAGCCGCTGCAGCGGCAGAGGTTGCCGGCGAGCTGGCGCGACAGCTCCTCGCGCGTGGCGACGAGGCTCGGGTCCTCCTTGGCAGCGCGGGCAAGCGCCAGCACGTTCATGATGAGGCCGGGGGCGCAAAAACCGCACTGCTCAGCGCCTTCGGCAGCCATCGCACGGGCCAGCGCCTCAGACTCGGCTTTGAGGCCCTCGAGCGTGGTGATGGTGTGGCCCTCGACGCGAGCGGCGGGAACCGAGCAGCTCAGCACCGGGTCGCCGTCGAGCCACACCGTGCACAAACCGCAGTTGGTGGTTTCGCAGGCGCAGCGCACCGACGCACAACCCTGCTCGCGCAACAGCGCAAAGAGCATGGTGTCGGGGGCAATCTGAACCTTGACCTTACGGCCGTTGAGCGTAAAGGAAAGATCGATGAGTTTGGCAGCCATTAGCGCACCTCGCTAGAATCGACGCCGGGCACGCGGCGGCAGGAATACTCGTCCGTGGCATATTTGGGGACCTGCACGGTCTCGAGATCGCGGGCAAGCGCGGCCGAAAGCTCGATGCCGGCGGCGCGGCGCACGGCCTGAATCGCCAGCGGGGCCGAGATGCGGCGGCGGTACTCAGCCGAGCCCCACATGTTGGTGCCATAACTCAGCGCGCGCACGGACGCGGCCAGGGCGCGCAGCTCGTCCTCGGAAGGCTGCTTGCCGACAAGGCCGCATGCCTCGCCCTGCAGCAGAGCCGCACGCAGCGGGCGGGCACCCACGGTGACATGCCAGGAGCCGTCCCACCAGGCGGCGGTAACGTTCAGCGAGGGGAAGTCGGTCGCGGCTTTACGCACGGCCTCATAGCTCGCGCGGTAGTCGTGCTTGACGACCACGACATGCTCGATAACGTCACGCACGTAGCCCATGTCAACGAACTCCGCGAGCGGCACGCGGCCGGCGCCCGTCAGCTCAACATAGGAATCGAGCGCGAGGAAGGCGGAGAGCACATCCGAGAAGCCAAAGCGGCCATAGATGCTGCCGCCCACCGTGGCGGTATTGCGTAACTGCACGCCCACGATGTCGTGGACGGCAAACTCAAAAACATTGTTGACAAGCGCGTTGAGCCCGGCATGACGCTCGAGCTGGCGCAGGGTGCACATGGCACCGATGCGAAACTCGGTCTCGGTCTCCTCAATCTGATCGAGTCCGCAGGCCGAAAGGTCAATCGCCGTCGCCACGCGACGCGATCCCAGGCGCATCCAGATGCCGCCGCCCACAATCTTGTTGTTGCGGTTCTTCTGTAAGAGCTCATAGGCTTCGGCCGCGTTTCCAACACGGACGTAGGTACCGAACTTGAGCACGTTCTCCCCCATCTCTTCACTTGTCCAGTACCTCTAAGTGTACCAAACGAGAACGCACGACCCTCACCGCCATAGAAAAAGGCTCCCAGCCAAGATGACTGGGAGCCTACCGCGATGCTATATAAAGCGAAGATTTAGCAGACGCCCTGGGCGAGCATGGCATCGGCGACCTTCAGGAAGCCGGCGATGTTGGCGCCCATGACAAAGTTGCCCTCCTGGCCATACTCCTTGGCGGTGTCGTCCACGTTGTGGAACATGCCGCGCATGAGCTGCTCGAGCTTGCCGTCGACCTCCTCGAAGGTCCAAGACAGGTGCTCGGCGTTCTGGCTCATCTCCAGGCCGGACACGAGCACGCCGCCGGCGTTGGCAGCCTTGCCGGGCATAAAGGCGACGCCGTTCTCCTGGAAGTAGGTCGTAGCCTCGATGGTCGTGGGCATGTTCGCGCCCTCGCCGACCACCTTGCAGCCGTTGGCGACGAGCGCCTGGGCGTCCTCGAGCAGCAGCGTGTTCTCGCGAGCGCAGGGCAGCGCGATGTCGCAGGGCAGCTGCCACACGCCGCGACCGTCGCCCTCGTGCCACGTGGCGTTGGGCTTCTCGTCGACATACATAGCGAGCGTAACGCCCTTGTCGTGGCCAGAGCGCTTCTTGTTATAGACATGCTCGAGCACGGTGTAGTCGATGCCGTCGGGATCCTCGACCCAGCCATGGGTGTCGGAGCAGGCGAGCACCTTGCCGCCGAGCTGGGAGACCTTCTGGACCGCGTAGATGGCGACGTTACCGGAGCCGTGAACGACGACGTTCTTGCCCTCGAAGGAGTCGCCGCGGCTCTTGAGGTACTCGTCCACAAAGTAGACCAGACCGTAACCGGTGGCCTCGGTACGGGCGAGCGAGCCGCCAAAGGAAAGGCCCTTGCCGGTAAGAACGCCGGTCCACTCATTGGTCAGGCGCTTGTACTGACCGAACAGGTAGGCAACCTCGCGGCCGCCAACGCCCAGGTCGCCGGCGGGAACGTCGGTGTTGGGGCCAATGTGGCGATAGAGCTCGGTCATGAAGGACTGGCAGAAGTGCATGATCTCGTTATTGGACTTGCCCTTGGGGTCAAAGTCGGAGCCGCCCTTGCCGCCGCCCATGGGAAGGGTGGTCAGGCTGTTCTTGAGGATCTGCTCCAGACCCAGGAACTTGAGCATGCCCAGGGTGACCGTCGGGTTAAAGCGCAGGCCGCCCTTGTAGGGTCCAATGGCAGAGTTGAACTCGACGCGGTAACCGCGATTGACCTGAACCTTGCCCTGGTCGTCGACCCAGGGAACACGGAACATGACGATGCGCTCGGGCTCGACGAGGCGCTCCAGCAGGGCGGCCTCCTCGTACTCGGGGTGGGCGTCGAGCGCCGGCTGGATGGTGCCGAGGATCTCGGTCGCGGCCTGGATGAACTCAGGCTGCTCGGGATAGCGGGCCTTGAGCTCGTCGAGAACTTTCTGCGTGTAGCTCATGCTTCCTCCAATTGATGGAAAAGAAAAGTATCGTTCGAGGCGCCCCATGCGCCGCGAGCTTTATCGAGTATGGATAATATCGCACTGTTGCAGCAAAGTTACGCATAAGCCGACGAGCAGATGTTTCGTTTTGATTACGATGCAGGTAGAAGCGTTTTTGAGAGCCTGACGTGCAAAACCCGTGTTTCAAACCTGTTTCGTCCACGTGTTCCAAACCACCACAAAGGTGCCTGTCCTCAATGTGGCGGTGTTGGTAATTAGAGGACGAGCTGGTGGTAGTCGGCGGGGGTTACGCGGCCCTCGGTGGCGGCGCGGAAGGCGGCGAGGGCATCACCCGAGAACGGCATGGCCCAGCACAGCCCGCAGCCGGCGGTGATGGAGCCGGGCAGCGGCATGATGCGCCCGGGCACACCGGCGGCAAGACACAGCTGTTCGCATTCCATCACATCGAAGGTACTGTCAAACGACACGATAATCTTGCGTTCGCGATCGAGGGCATCACCGGTCGGGCCTTCACGGTGTGCCTCACGATACGCCGCGGCGGCCGCTTCCTCTTCCGCGGTATGTCCGCAGCCTCCGCCGCCGCAAGTACAAGGCTCAGACCCATCGCAAGTGCAAGGTTCCCCAGTATCGGGACAGATATCGTGAGACATGGCAACTCCAATCGTCTAGGCGAGTAACTCGGCCGCCGCAAACTCCTCGGGCGTATTGACGTTCTCGAAGCAGAGCGTCGAGCCGGCGGCCTTAACGATCTGCGGCTCATCCATATAACCAGCCTGAACGCGATTGATCAGGCAGCGAATGCGCTGTCGGTCGCAAGAGAGCAGCTCTTGGGCAACCGGCGCACACGCGTCACGGCGCCAGACGGCGCAAAGCGGCTCAATCCCCCGCCCCTCGCGCGGCACGCACACATCGAGCGCCTCGGCCTCAACATAATCGGCAAGCGCGCCGATGAGTTCCGGCGAGACAAACGGCATATCGCAGGCAACAATCGCCACGAGAGTCAGCCGAGCCGCAACCAACGAGCTCGCGATGCCGCGCATGGCGCCCGCCGACCCTTC
>DXMX01000070.1 GCA_019413955.1 Collinsella sp. | reverse complement strand
GTATAAGAGACAGATCTGAAGGACCGCTTTTGACGCAGCAGTTTACGATTTTCCTACCCCGACCGGATGGGATGCCCATCCCCGTCGTCGTTACCAAAAAGCGCGTCAAGAACTTCAACCTACGCGTCACATCGAGCGGTGAGGTCCACGCCAGCGCACCGCTCAGCGCCAGCCGCGAGCGTATCGAAGCGTTTGTGAAGCGCAACAGCGCCTGGATTATCAGCCGACTTGCCCAGCGCGAGCAACGTCAGACGACGGCACAGGAGCCGCTCAGCCCCTCGTCCATCATTGCGCTTTGGGGCAAGCCCATCACGGTACAGGACGCACTCGATCACAACTTTGTATCACCCGCACCGCGACCCCAGCAGGCCACCTTCGCAAGTTTTATGGGTACCGACGAATCGGACGAAGGCCCACAGGCCAAGCGGCTCGCAATCCTCGACGGTCTAACGTCCGACGAGCTCCAAGCCCACATCGACCAGCTTTATACGTCCGAAGTCACATCGGCGCTGCGCGATATGGTGCACGCATACGAAATCGCAATGGGTGTCGCCGTTTCCCGCGTTTCCGTACGCAGCATGAAAACGCGTTGGGGCTCATGCACGCCCAAATCCGGCACCGTTCGCATCGCACGAGAACTTGCCGCCTACCCCGTCGAATGCCTCGACATGGTTATCGCCCACGAGCTCGTCCACTTGCTCGAGCCAAGCCACAATCAGCGGTTTCACGCCTTGCTCGACACGTACTGTCCCAACAATAGAGTTTTGTCGCAGCGGCTCAAGCAACCACCCATAGAGACGTATTAGAACCGGTTAACGCACGCGCTCGATCTCAACACCGCAGCTTGCCAGGGGAAGACCGACGGGCGCCCAAGGCTTATCGAGCTTAACACGCACGCCAAGCAGCAGGGGGTAACGACGTAGCAGCATCTGGGCCACACCCTCGGCTGCAGCCTCGATAAGCTTAAAGGTATGCTCACGCAGATAGCCATCGACATCGTGGCACACCGAGCCGTAGTCAATCGAGGCGTCCAGGTTATCGTGCTCCCCCGCTGCACGCAGGTCGGCATAGAGCACCAGGGACACGATGAACTTCTGGCCCAGCGCGTTCTCTTCGGGATACACGCCGTGGTTGGCAAAGACCTCGAGACCGTCGATAGTAATGCGATCGGCATGGCGCAGATCGTCATAGCTCACGTGGGGCACCGCCGTTGCAGTGGATATTTCGCCCCTTCCACGGCGGGCGAGTTCGGCGCCTTCAGTCTTAGTTGCATTCTCGGGCAGTTTCTTGTTACTCATCGCGATCGTCTCCTTCGTTTAGAACCCCGACCGCGCAAACTAACTACACGCGAATCGACAGGTTCTTTTTATCATCGCTCCAGTTGCAAGCATTGCGCGCGGGGCATGCAAAGCAGGCGCGCGACGCTTTGTCGGCTGCATAAAGCAGACGCTCGAGCGGCTGGCTGTTCACGCGCAGCTTTCGATGGCCCAGAATGGCCGTCTTAATAGCTGCGGCATCGGCCGGCTCAAACGCCACGTCATCGGGCATGCCGCCGAGAATCGCATCAGCGACGCGCTCGCTTGCAACATCATGGGATATACCCGATTCATACTGTTCATCTTTGCCGATATCGTGAAGAAGTGCCGTAGCGTAGATGACCTCGCGGTCAAATTCGAGCTGTTCCTCGAGATTCTTAATCCACATAATGCGCGCGACATCAAGCAGATGGTCAATACCGTGGCGGCAAAAGATGCGCCCCGATTCCAACTGTGCAATATTGCCCAGATGCCGCCGGAACAGCCCGTTGGCACAAATGTAATCAATGCGAGGCATGGCGCCAAAGGGAGTCAGGCCCGAAGCCATAAAGCCGCGACGCGGCGTCCCCTCATCGGTCTTCGATGTAAAGTCGTTGACGGCCCCCATGCTAACGGCCCAACATCCTAAAGAACCGCTCCTCGAGCGCGGGATCGGTCTCAAAGACGCCGCGGCGAGCGAGCGTCACGGTCTTGGTGCCGGGCTTTTGCACGCCGCGCATGGTCATGCACATATGCTCGGCTTCCATCAGCACAATCGCCCCTTGGGGAGCTAGATATTCCATGAGGGCATCGGCAACCTGTGCACACAACTGCTCCTGCAGCTGCAGACGACGGGCATAGACCTCAACCGTGCGAGCAAGCTTAGACAGACCCGCCACGCGACCGTTAGGGATATAACCGATCGCAGCCTTGCCATAAAACGGCAGCAGATGGTGCTCGCACAGCGAGTAAAACGTAATGTCGCGCTCGATAACCAAATCGTTCGAAGCGACGGCAAAAGTTTTGGACAGGTGTTCCTCGGCACTCTGGTCCATACCGCCGGCAATCTCGCCATACATACGGGCGACGCGTGCCGGCGTCTCCAGCAGGCCCTCACGAGTTGGGTCCTCGCCTATACCTTCAAGCAGCAGCTTAATGGCAGTCTCGACTTTTTCCTGATCGACCATCTGGGCCTCACTTTTTTCGATTTCGCGTTCGCGCTATGGTACCACGCCGGCACGCAGCCTCTGCCAGCTACATAGTATGGGTCGAATAGACCGGATCGTCTCGCCAAAGCTCCACAGCATCGCAAAGCGCAACGCCCTCACGCGCAGCACGAGCGCGCGTGGCGTTCATGTCGATCACGCGCTGATTACTCGAGCCCCTAAAACGCAACGAGATATCGTACAGGTCTTGAACGAACGGACCATCCACCAACATGTCGAGGCAGGCAAGGATACGGTCCGTCACCTCGGTATGATGACGGCCGCCCGGCACAAGCTCCTCGAGCACGTCGCCGGTAAAGCACCAAATGGTCTTCCCCGACTCCACAGGATAGGCCGCACGCACGCGTTCGACAAAGTCAACGAGCCCCACCTGGTTCTCGGGTTCCATAGGCTCCCCGCCCAGAATCGTCAGGCCATCGATAAAGGGATGGTCGAGACTCTCGATAATCTTGTCCTCGACGGCGCGATCGAACGGCTCACCCGCAGCAAAGTCCCACGCAACAGAGTTAAAGCAGTTCTTGCACCCACGACGGCACCCACTCACAAACAGAGAAGTACGGACGCCTTCCCCATCAGCAATATCGAAATACTTAATGTTCGCGTAGTTCATAGGTAACTCTCCCGGGAGGCCGGGACATATCATCCCGTCCTCAAACATTCTCGGCCTTCGGCCTGCGAAACTGCGGGCGGGACGATATGTCCCGGCCTCATGCAAAGGGTAACTCAATGAACGAAGCGAACATTGAGTATAGGGTTCGCGGTCCAATAAATACTCAGCTGCAGCTCAACCGCCATTGCAAGCAGATCGTCATTGCAGCTCAACTCATTTCCGCTAAGAACTTCGAGAAGCGAGCAGACCGCATGCTGCATCTCAGCTACGTCAACTTGGCTGAGCCGAGAGGGCCGCTTGGGCTTTTGCTCGATATGAGTTCCGCACGCAAAGAAGGCCACTTAATGTGGCCTTCGTCTTGCGCAGGACTGTCCGAAATAGCGAGCAAATGCCCAAGCGGCCCTCTCGGCTCAGCCCCGGAGCGGTATTAGAGATGCAGCACGCGGTCGCGGATCTCCTCGGTTCGACCCTGGTTCCAGAACTGGGTGCCGATGTAGCCGCACGTACGACGGGCGACGTTCATCTTCTCTTGGTCACGATTGCCGCAATTGGGGCACTCCCACACTAGCTTACCGTCATCCTCGACAATCTTGATCTCACCGTCGTAGCCGCACACCTGGCAGTAGTCGCTCTTGGTGTTGAGCTCGGCGTACATGATGTTGTCGTAGATGTACTGCATCACGCGAATGACAGCCTTAAGGTTGTCCTGCATGTTGGGAACCTCGACGTAGGAGATGGCGCCGCCCGGCGAAAGCTGCTGGAACATGCCCTCAAACTTAAGCTTATCGAAGGCATCGATCTCCTCGGACACGTGAACATGGTAGCTATTGGTGATATAGCCCTTGTCCGTCACGCCCGGAATAATGCCAAAACGGCGCTGCAGGCACTTGGCGAACTTGTACGTCGTCGACTCCAGCGGCGTACCGTACAGCGAGAAATCGATATCGCTCGCGGCCTTCCACTCCGCGCACTTGTCGTTCATACGCTGCATAACTGCCATGGCAAAGGGCGTACCCTCCTTCTCGGTGTGGCTGTGGCCCGTCATGTACTTGACGCACTCATACAGACCGGCGTAACCCAGGCTGATGGTGGAATAGCCGCCCACGAGCAGCTTATCGATCGTCTCGCCCTTCTTAAGGCGTGCCAGGGCGCCGTACTGCCAAAGAATCGGCGCGGCATCCGAAAGCGTGCCCATCAGGCGCTCATGGCGGCACAGCAGAGCGCGGTGACACAGCTCAAGGCGCTCGTCGAAGATCTTCCAGAACTTGTCCATGTCCTGGTGCGAGCTCAGTGCGACATCGGGCAGGTTAATGGTCACAACACCCTGGTTAAAGCGACCGTAATACTTGGGCTTGCTCGGGTCATAGTTCAGCGCGTTTGCAACGTTATTAAAGCCGTTGCCCGAGCGGTCGGGCGTCAGGAAGCTGCGACAACCCATGCAGGTGTAGCAATCGCCATTGCCCGCGGTCTCACCCTTCGAAAGCTTAAGCTCGCGCATCTTCTTCTCGGAGATGTAGTCGGGCACCATGCGCTTGGCGGTGCACTTGGCGGCCAGCTGAGTCAGATAGAAGTACGGGGAATCCTCGTAAACGTTATCGTCCTCGAGCACATAGATAAGCTTGGGGAACGCCGGGGTGATCCACACGCCCGCCTCGTTCTTAACGCCCTCATAGCGCTGGCGAAGCGTCTCCTCCACGATCATGGCAAGATCGTGCTTCTCCTGGACCGAGCGGGCCTCGTTGAGGTACATGAAGACCGTCACGAATGGTGCCTGGCCGTTGGTGGTCATAAGGGTCACGACCTGATACTGAATCGTCTGGACACCGCGACGGATCTCATCACGCAGACGGTCCTCTACGACCTCACGCACCTTCTCTGCGGGAGCGGAAACACCGAGCTCCTCAAGCTCGCGGGCAACCTCGCCGCGAATCTTCTGGCGGCTCACCTCGACGAACGGGGCAAGATGGGTCAGCGAAATCGACTGGCCGCCGTACTGGGAGGAAGCAACCTGGGCGATGATCTGCGTCGCAATGTTGCAGGCAGTCGAGAAGCTATGCGGCTTCTCAATCAGCGTGCCCGAGATAACAGTACCGTTCTGGAGCATGTCCTCCAGGTTCACCAGGTCGCAGTTATGCATGTGCTGGGCAAAGTAATCCGAATCATGGAAGTGAATCAGGCCCTCGTTGTGCGCATCCACGATCTCCTGGGGCAGCAGCACGCGCTGGGTCAGATCCTTGGAGATCTCGCCGGCCATGTAGTCACGCTGAACGGAGTTGACGGTCGGATTCTTGTTGGAGTTCTCCTGCTTGACCTCTTCGTTATTGCACTCAATCAGCGACAGAATCTTGTCATCGGTCGTGTTCTTTTGGCGCTTCAGGCTCTGAACATAGCGGTAGATGATGTAGTGGCGAGCGACCTCGTAGCAGTCGAGACGCATAATCTCGTCCTCGACCAGATCCTGGATCTCCTCGACCGATACGGTGTGGCCGGCCTTCTCACATGCCTCGGCGACGTTTTGTGCCGCATAGATCACCTGGCGGTCGGTAAGGCGAGAGCCTTCCTCGACCTCCAAGTTTGCGGCGCGGATCGCATTGACGATCTTATCGATGTCAAAGGTAACCTCGGTGCCGCTGCGCTTGATGATCTTCATCCTCTTGCCTCTTTCGCATCGTAGCCTCATTGCGCTTCAGAGCCAAACGATGCCCGGCAGGGCTTACCCTGTCTTGCGGCGCCGTCGCGCAATCTGTGTTTTCGATAACCATAGGCCCTCATGCGGACAATCCTCGCAGCCAATCAAGGGGCTCAAAGATCCATCCAAATAATGGGGCGAATAAGGTTCTCGTTCTCTGTCCGCCATCTATCATACGACAAAGAGGCATCTATATCCTGTATTCTTTTTTAGGTCAAACACAACATATAGTGTTTCAGCAGGTCAAAGCAATTGGTCAATTTGCAGACGCATTATAAATGAAGGCCTCTTGGCAGACTGCTAAAACGTTATCAACCCAACTACCTGCACAGCAGTTTTGAAACCCCCTCAACCGTGCCGCCGCCAAATAGCACCAAAACCAAGCTGCTCGCGCCAAAAGAATCCAAAAGATTGTCCTTGACCAACATGTTGCGGTCATGATGGGCCAGGACACATGCAATCTGCCGGCACCCCTACGGGATACAAAGACCATCGCGTACGGACCTTGGATCAATATTTGATGACTTATTTGGCGGCGCGCTTGGTGACAAAAAACAAAACAGCCCAGAGGACATAGCCTCTGAGCTGCGAACATTTGGTGGGCGTTAGAAGATTTGAACTTCTGACCTCTTCCGTGTCAGGGAAGCGCTCTCCCCCTGAGCTAAACGCCCAAATGGAGCGGACAACGGGGCTCGAACCCGCGACCCCAACCTTGGCAAGGTTGTGCTCTACCAACTGAGCCATGTCCGCTTACGAGGATTAATCTTACGTGATGCCCGCATCCTATGCAAGAACTTTTTTTGAAAAGTTTTGCGACGCCCTCGCGAACCTCGCGAAGACATCAGCCACCACGGAAGGCGCAGGCAAACGCAAACTCGCCGCAAGAGGCCCTTACATCTCACCGAGCATGATCCAGGCAGAGCTGTCCTGCGCGAGTCTGCCGTCTGCAAGCGCTGATGAGGTGAGCAGGACCCTGCCCGCCGGCAGCTCCACGGGTGCTGCACCGAAGTTCGTCACGCACGCCCAGCCGTTATCGCGGCGATAGGCGATGACGCCGCCCTCAGCGCCCTCGGCACCATCCGCAAGACCGGTGCGCCCGTCAAGATCGAGCCACGCAAGATCGTTGGCGCACCCGCGCAGCTTGCGCCGCAGCCAGAGGGCGTCACGATAGAGCGCAAGCATCGATGTCGGGTCCGTTTCTTCCCTATCGGCAGCATAATCGGAAAACCATGCAGGCTGCGGCAGATGGGGCGCCGCATCAGCGTCCGCCGGCGAAAACCCAAACGATCCGCCCTGCGCGGGATCGTCCGCCGCTACCCACGGCAGGGGCACACGACAGCCGTCGCGCCCCTTCTCGCGCTTCGGTCCGCGCGTATTGGTTGCACTGGGATCTTCGAGTGCAGTCCACGGGATATCAGCCACCTCAAAAAGACCGAGCTCCTCACCCTGATACACGTATGCCGAGCCCGGAAGCGCCAGTTCAAGCAAAAGAGCCGCCCGCGCGCGGCGCTCGCCGAGTTCACGGTCCTCGTCATAAGACGACCCGTCGCGTAAGAGCCAGTCGAGCGCAATCTGGTGGTAGCGCGTCGCCTTGATTTGCGGCAGGGCATAGCGCGTCGCCACGCGCGGCACGTCGTGGTTGGAGAGTACCCAGGTCGAGGCGGAATCGGATTCGATAGCTGCCTTCAAGCCCTCCTCGATTGCAGCGTGCATGTCATCATAGGTCCAAGTGGCCTTGGCAAACTCAAAGTTGAATGTCTGGCCAAGCTCGCTGGGACGCGCATAGAGATACTGGCGCTCAGGCAGCACCCACGCCTCGGCAACGGCGCTGCGCGGCGGATTATAGCGGTCGAACACGCGGCGCCACTCGCGATAGATCTCGTGGACCTCGTTGCGGTCCCACAGCGGATGGGCGCCGTCGTCAACCATGTCATCGCCCTCGGCGAGATGCCACCGGTCGAGGTCATCGCGGTCGAGATCCTTGGCGAGACCGTGCGCCACATCGATGCGAAAGCCATCGACGCCTCGATCGCTCCAAAACGCCAGGACGTCGCAAAAGAACGCGTGAACCTCGGGGCATGACCAGTCAAAGTCCGGCTGCTCGGGCGTAAACATGTGCAGATACCATTGACCGTCCGCAACACGCGTCCAGGCGGGGCCGCCAAAGTTGGCATTCCAATTGGTGGGAGGCAGCTCGCCATGCTCGCCGCGACCATCGCGAAAGATATAACGGGCGCGCTCGGGCGATCCGGGGCCGGCGGCAAGAGCGGCTTTGAACCAGGGGTGCTGGTTGGATGAATGGTTGGGCACGATATCGACGATGACCTTGATGCCGCGCGCGTGAGCCGCAGCGATCATGTCATCGAAGTCGTCAAGCGAGCCGAGACGTGGGTCGACATCGCAGTAGTCCGCCACATCATAGCCGCCATCGACAAGAGGCGAAGGGTAAAACGGGCTCAGCCAGATGGCCTCGATGCCCAGCCGCTCAAGATAGTCCATCTGCTGGGTAATGCCCGCGATATCGCCCAGACCCGAACCGGTCGAATCCTTAAACGAACGCGGGTAGATCTGATAGATCGCGGCATCGGACATCCATGAGCGCGAAGAGGACTTTTCTGCAGCCATGGGGTGAGCCTCCCTTGCAACGAGGTTTTGCGAGATGCCCACGATGATACGCCCAAAGCTGTCATTCGAGGCAAACAACGCCACAGCCACACCCCAAAACGCTCGCTCCCTCTCGGGCTCGAGCCTCCTGGGACGAATCGATCGATTAGTGAAAAGAACGGAAGACTCACTCCCCCGGCCACAACAGCGAGCGGGCTCCGGGTGCCCCAGGTTGCCGCGAAAGAGGAGGGAAGCGTACTTTATGTACGCGACCGACGATTGAGGGGGCAAGATGGGGTGCCCGGGGCTCGCGCAGCGTCAACAAAAAACGCGGTTCGTTAGAACCACGTAAGATAGTTGGAGCGGACAACGGGGCGTCCGCGTATCCGCTTCGCGGATCCGCACCGGCTTCGGCCGCCTGCCGGCGTCCTCGCCAGCTCGCTAAAAACGCTCCGCGTTTGCTTAACGCTCGCTCCCTCTCGGGTTCGAGCCCAGGCGATGGGTACAAAAAAGCCCGGCTACCGTGGTAGTCGGGCTATTACACTTGGAGCGGACAACGGGGCTCGAACCCGCGACCCCAACCTTGGCAAGGTTGTGCTC